>CAYSCC010000034.1:0-10002 GCA_964429375.1 uncultured Chakrabartia sp. | reverse complement strand
GATGAGACATCTGCATCATTCAGGTCGGAAATCAGGTCGGTCATGTCCCCGTCTACATATTCGGACATGGCCGTCTGCATGCGAGACGCACGGGCAGCATCGCGAATCTCGTTGAGGTCAAGCGTGTCTGGCTCCCCCTCATAGCGGTGGTAGGCCAGTGTCGACATGCGGGACGCGGCGCCCGGAACGCTCTTGATGTCCTCGAAATAGGAGAGCGCTCGCCGGGCCTTGGCCGTGGAAGGCGCGATTATTTTCACGCCTGGGAAGCCCGCGGCTGCCAGCCTGTCCGATACGGCAACGATTGCCCGCCCGATAACGACCCCGTTCCATTCGTTGGTATTGTCCGGCTCGACAATCATCTCAAGCGAGTCTGGCACAAGGCCATATTTTGTCCTGAGGTGGGTAAAAGCAGCAACGACAAGTTCGGCATATTCGGCAGGATTGCGCGCGTGAGACAGGGTCCCGCGCAATTCCGTCCACCTGAAGTCGCCATAGGCAAAGTTCAGCCAAAGCCGCCGCCCCCGCGCCTCCAGCTGTCGCTTTATCGGCAGGACGACATTTTCAACGCGCCAGTCCAGATCCGTGAACTGGACGCCAGCCGGATCGAGCGTGGTCGGGTCATCATTGTCGTTCACCTTTTCATAGAAATGCGCCTTGTACTCGCGATAGCCCATTTTCCCTGCGACAAAGAGAGCCCAGTAATCGACCGGGTTTTCGATCCCGCTCTTGATCTCAAGCCTGAGGCGATCAATTCCCACCTCGTTCACAACCATTGACGCCAGCTTCTCTCGCTGGGCAGCTGCTGCGCCGTCGAAGCGGTCATTGACCTTGTCAAACTCCCACGTCCGGGCCGTCACTTCCCAGCCCGCCATGGTCTGGTGGAGTTCGTCCGGTTTCACGATCAGCTGTGCCGGAGGCTGGCTGCATCCTATTGTCGGCACGCAGGTGGCAAGAACCAGCGACTGGAGTACAATGCGCAGGGCACGATTCATTTTCATCAGTCTTCCGGTTTTCGAGAGCGTATCTGCCCATTAAAGCTTTGGCATTGGCGCCATGATGCACAATGCTGGTTGGCGGTTCAATTCGTTTCGATGACCCCCAGGAACCGTCCAATAATCGTACACGGCTGCAAAAGGCCTTGCCATACAGCGCGTCGCGCCTACCAATTCGCGGTATGGCAACGCGTCAGGATCAAACAACTGCCATGGCCCGGGAACTGCAGCACTGGAGCCCCTCGCTCCAGCCACGCGGCAGAGGCACCTGATGGTCAGGCTCGATTCCGCATTGGCGGGCCGTGTGCTGGTCTTTGCGCTGGTCTTCCTGTGGCCGCTGGTTCTGTTCGGAAGGCCAACCTATTTGATGGGTGACAGCCTTGCTTATTTGAAGACTGGCCAGCAGGCGGTCGAGTTTGCGCAGTCCAAATTGTCCGGCCCGGCTGTTCATCCTGTCGGGGAACCAGCTGTCAACGGGGCGGTCCTGCCGGCGGCGCAGGGCGCCGCGCGCGGGGCTGATACAAAAACGGCGCGGTCTGTAACCTACAGCGTCGCAACCTTTGCCCTGCGAGGGCCCGGCAATAGCCTGGGCGGGCTTGCCATTGCACAGGTGCTCGCCGTTTCCTTCCTCTGCGCGGTTGCAGGTATCGCCTTGGGCATGCGCCGCTTGCAGTCCCATGGTGCAGTGGCGGCCCTTGTCGGCCTGGCGACGCCAGCCGCGCCCTTTGCACTCTTCACGGTCCCCGACATCTGGGCTGGCATCCTGCTCGGCGCCATGACGCTGTTGATCGCAGTGGGCGATCGGCTTTCGAATGCCGTCAAGGCCTGCCTTGCACTTGCGGTTGTCTTTGCGATCTCCGCCCATGCCAGTATTCCGCCCATCGCTGCTGGCATGGCGATCATTGGCCTGGTGCTGTACATTGCCCAAAGCAGAACCGGGTTGAACGTTGCGGCAGCGACGCTTGGCTGGGTGATGGTGCCGCTGGCCCTTGGTTATGCAACAAATGTTGCGATCAACTATATTTCGTTCGGAAAGCCGAGCGCAACGGGCAAGCGCATTCCAACCGCGTTGGCGCGGTCCATCGCGCAGGGACCGGCCAAATGGTATCTGGAGGAACAGTGCAAGCAACCGCGCTATGCTGTTTGCGAAATCTATGGCACGAAAATTCCCGGAAAGATCAACGGGTTCCTTTTTGACAAGGGCAGCCTGAACGATCTTGCGACGCCAGAACAGATGGACCGGATTCGTGCGGAGGAATCGGAAATTGTTCTCAAGGCAGCGATGGCCTATCCGGGCGTGGAACTCAGGAAGCTCTCGACTGGCGTCCTGAAGCAGCTTGTCACCTTTGACCTTGGCCTCACGAACTTCAGGCGAATGGTGGTGACCGGGACTGACGGGTCGCCTGTGCTGGTCGACACGCAGCAGGACCATAGTACACCGCTGCGCATCATTGATGTGCTGACGATCCTTCTCCTTGTGGCCGTTTGCGCGTGGGTCGCTCTGCGCTACCGGCAGCTTGAAAGGCATGAGCGGGCCGTTCTGGTGCTCCTTGTCCTTGGTATGCTGGGCAACGCATTCGTCTGTTCGGTCTTTTCAGGCGTAGCGGAGCGTTATCAGGCTCGGGTCGTCTGGCTGTTTCCAGCGTTCATCCTGTGCATGATTGCATGCAGGTTCAGGGCCGAAACGATGGACAGACGGTAAATAATGGTCGGGGAAAGAGGATTCGAACCTCCGGCCCCTGCCTCCCGAAGACAGTGCTCTACCAGGCTGAGCTATTCCCCGACCGATGCGGAATCGGCACGAAGGCCGAGTGGCAGGCGCCCGCCCTTAGCGATGGAAGGTCACGGGTTCAACCCCGCGCGGCAATCATGTCTTTGATGGCCACGAATTTTTCGCGCGGGGCGCCTTCACGCGCGCGGGCGATTTCGGCCTCTTCGATCTTCTTCCAGTCCCTGAAGGTCACGACATCGATGCCACGCTGGGTGAGCAGGGCATCAAGTCCCGGTCTGCCCTGCCTGCCCTGACCTGCGCCAATATCCGCCTCGATCAGGTCAACGATGGCATAACCATCGGGCCGGTTCGTGCCGATCGTGCCCGTCGGTCCTCTCCGCGCCCAGCCCACGCAATAAAGTCCCGGCAGGATGCGTCCCTCCGAATTGGCAAAGCGCCCGCGCCCATGTTCATACGGCACGCCGTCAATGGGAGGAGTCTGGTAGCCAATGCAGGAAATGACGAGGCCGCAGGGGATGACATAGGTTTCGCCCGTGCCCACGGACCGCATTTCGGAATCCAGCCGCGTGCGTTCCACCACAACCCGTTCCACCTTGCCATCGCCTTCGATTGCAATCGGGCTGGCGAAGAAATCGAACTCGATCGTGATGTCCTTGGGGTCGTTGCCATTGGCTGCAAATTCGCGCAGGTGCGTCACGGATTTCCGCATGCCGGGTTCCAGCAGCGCATCGTCATCAACAGGGGGCAGATCGGCCGGGTCAACCGCTGGCCGCGCGCGGATCAGATGCCCGAGTTCGCCCAGCTCTTTTGGTGTCATCGCGATCTGGTGGGGGCCGCGACGCCCCAGCAGCGTCACCCGCTTGATGCGGGAATGATCCAGTGCATCAAGCGCATGGGACACAATATCCGCGCCATCGAACTCTGCTCGCGTCTTGGTAAGAATCCGGCTGACATCCAGTGCCACATTGCCGTTGCCGACGACCACGGCACCGGGGCCGGCAAGTGGCGGATCCAGGTCTGCAAAATCCGGATGCCCATTATACCAGCCAACGAAGGCAGCAGAACCGAAGACGCCAGGCAGATTGCATCCCGGAATGTCCATAGGCCTGTCGTTCGGCGCTCCCGTTGCAAGCACGACAGCATCATAAAGGCTGGTCAGCTCGGCGATGCTGACGTCGCGGCCAACAAGGACATTGCCGACAAAGCGGACATTGTCGGCAAGATTGACGGCTTCATATCGTTTCGACACGCCCTTGATTGACTGGTGGTCAGGCGCCACGCCGAAGCGGATCAGTCCATAGGGGACTGGCAGACGGTCAATGATGTCCACTCTGACATCATCGCCAAACTTCTTTTGTGCGGCCTCCGCGGCATAATAGCCTGCCGGGCCAGAACCAACCACCGCGATATGGCGCATTTTGGCTGACATCCCCCTATGTTCGTGGCCAATGCTAACGGACCGGCCGCCAAGCGCAAGGGGGCAGCTGCACGCGGCGCTATTCTGCTGCCATGGCCAGTTCGATCTGCTGCGGGCCCCGCAGGACGATGCCCGGGTGGACACCCAGATACTCCCCGTTTCGGAAGGTCACCTTGCTCGACTTGATCGTGTAGGCATAGCCTTCGGCCTTTTGCAGCAACCGTTTCCCGCCCGCCGGAAGGTCGAACGCGAGCCAGGGCTTGCCAAGCTTGATCTTGTCCATGTCGATGACATTCAGATCGGCCAGATAGCCCGGTGCCACAAGGCCACGGTCCTCCAGGTGATACAGCAGGGCCGTGTCCCGGCACTGGCGCTTGATCGCATTTTCAAGGCTGATGCGCGCCTTCTTGCGGTCGCGCACCCAATGCTGGAGCATGAAGGTGGGCGATGCGGCATCGCAGATCGTTCCACAGTGTGCGCCGCCATCAGACAGCGAGTTCACCGTGTCGTCGGACTCCTGCAGCGCTTCAAGAAAGTCGAGATTGCCATCCGCATAGTTGAGGATGGGGAAATAGATGAACCCCTTTCCGTCATCCCGCATCAGCAGATCATAGGCATATTCGTCACCCGAAATGCCGGCTGCGGCTGCACGGGCCATGATCGTCTGGTCCTGCGTGGGTTCGTAGTTGAAATCCGGGTCCATCTCGAACTGGATGAACCAGCCTCCCGCCACAACTTTGAGGAGCTCGGAAATGTCGCTCTCGGGAAAGACATTGGCTTCGCCCAGCATGCGTGCCTTGAAGGCCGGGTCCTTCAGATGCGCAAGCTGCTGGTCCCATGGCAGACCTTCGATCTCCGCCCAGGCGGGCTTGAAGCGGAATGGATGCACGGTTCCGCGCCAGGCCATGACGATCCCATTTCCGCGCAGGGCAATCTGGGCAATAATCCGCGCGCCTTTGGCATTTTCTGCGCGCATGGTCGCGATCTGCTCGTCCAGCGGCAGTTCCTTGGCGATCGACTGCAGCGCAGCAAAACTGACGGGCATCCCTGTCTCGCGGCTCAACTCGCCCATCCACTCGAACTCATTCCATTCACGTTTGAGGTCGGACGCCATTTCGAAAACACCATAGCCCACCCGGCCCATGGCCCGGCCAATGCCCATCAGCTCGTCCTTGGTCGCAGTCGTGCCGGGAACCAGTTCGCCATCAATCGACTTGTGCAATACGGTGCGCGAGGTGGAAAAGCCGAGCGCCCCGGCCCGCAGGCCGTCCTCGACGATGCGGGACATCTGGGCAATGTCGGTTTCCGTCGGGGCCTCGTTGCGGGCGCCGCGTTCGCCCATCACATAGGCGCGCACAGCCCCGTGGGGAACGTGCGTGCCGACATCAACCGTCCGCGGCAGCCGTTCCAGAGCATCAAGATATTCGGGGAAAGTTTCCCAATCCCACTTCATGCCCTCGGCGAGCGCGGTTCCGGGAATGTCTTCCACGCCTTCCATCAGCCCGATCAGCCAGTCATGCTTGTCGGGCTTGGCCGGCGCAAATCCCACGCCACAATTGCCCATGATCACAGTCGTGACGCCATGCCAGCTGGACGGGGCCATTTCCGCATCCCAGGTTGCCTGCCCGTCATAATGGGTGTGAACGTCGACAAAGCCGGGCGTCACGATCTTGCCCGTCGCATCAATTTCCTCGCGACCCTTGGCGTCTACCTTGCCGACTGCCGTGATCAGCCCGCCATCAATGGCAATGTCGCCCTTGTAGGACGGCCCACCAGTCCCATCGACAATTGTTCCGCCACGAATCACCAGATCGTGGATATCGACTCTCCCAGGTTTCAATTTGCAATCGAGACTATCACAGATTGACGTAAACGGAAGGTCTAAAGCTCACAGGGTGACGACGACCTTGCCCTTCGCGTGTCCCGCCTCGAGATGGGCCATCGCATCGGCAATCTGTTCAAAGGGAAAGTGGCTGTCGACAATGATCTTCAGTGTTCCCGCATCGACCATGGCGACGAGTTCGGAAAGGTCGGTGCTGTTCGGGTGAAGAAAATAATAGTGATAGGAAACGCCATTGGCGGCGGCCTTGCGGCGCAAGGCAAGGCTTGCAAACCAGAACAGGGCCTTGATCCCTGCTCCCATGCCGAGCGCCCTGCTGGCGGCCGAAGGTGTCGGCAGGCCGGCAATCGATATGACCGTGCTCCCCGGGCGGGCAACCTTGAAGCAGGCGTCCAGCGCGTCTCCGCCCGCCAGATCGAACACGGCATCGAATTTGCGGCCGACGCTTGCAAGGTCGGTCGTCGTATAGTCAATCACATGATCGGCACCCATGGCGCGGACCAGCGCCTCCCCGCGTGGCGAAGCCGTCGTCGAAACCTCGGCACCCATGCTCTTGGCAAGCTGGATCGCTAGGCAGCCGACCCCGCCCGCGCCTGCGGTAATCAGCACATGCATGCCGGGCCGCACGTTGAGAAGGTCCCGCAGTGCCTGTAGCGCGGTCTGGCCTGCAAGCGGCAGGGTACTGGCTGTGGCGAGGTCGATCGAGGTTGGCGCCGGGCTAGCGCAACGCGCATCGATACGTGCCACTTCGGCAAAGCTGCCCATGTCATTGATCCGGGAACAAGCGATCACGCGATCGCCAATCCTGAATCCCTCGACCGCAGGGCCAATGCCGATCACTTCGCCCGCAAGGTCATTGCCAAGAGTGGCAGGCAGCGTCGGCCGGTAAAGCACGCGCAGTGCCCCTTGCCGCGTCTTGTAGTCCACCGGATTCAGGCTGACGCCGGCAATCCGCACCAACAGATCATGGGCGCGCAACTCCGGTTCCGGTGCTTCGTCCAGCGACGCGCACTCCGGCCCGCCATAGCGATGGATCCGATAAGCCTTCATCTCACGCCTCACCCTGTGTTGTCCGGTCCCACTCTGTGCTGGGGCCTGCAGCCGCTTGCAAGAGGTTTTGCCCGTCTGGCGGTTCGCGGTCTTGACGTTTAAGGCGTAGTGATGACGCAGGGTCCGGAAACTTTTGATGCCATCATCCTCGGCGCCGGGGGCGCGGGATTGATGTGCGCTGCGACGGCCGGCCAGCGCGGCAAGACGGTGCTGCTGATCGACCACGCCGAAGCACCGGGCAAGAAGATCCTCATTTCGGGCGGCGGGCGGTGCAACTTCACGAACGTCTTCACGGCTGCCGATCGCTACGTCTCTGCCAATCCCCATTTCGCCAAATCGGCGCTGCGACGGTATCGGCCGGAGGATTTCGTCGCGCTTGTCGAAGGGCACGGAATTGCCTGGCATGAAAAGACGCTGGGGCAGCTCTTCTGCGACGGTTCGGCCCGGCAGATTGTCGATATGCTCCTTGAGGAATGTGTGGCGGGCGGCGTGGACATCGCCTTGGGGGAGGCCATCTCCAGCGTTGACCATGCGGACGGCCTGTTCCGCATTGCCTTTGGTACGCGACAGGCTGCCGCGCCCGCACTTGTTATCGCCACAGGTGGCCTCTCGATCCCGAAGATGGGGGCGACAGGATTTGCCTATGATCTCGCGCGCAAGTTCGGACTGAAAGTGGCTGAGCCGCGCCCTGCGCTGGTGCCCTTCACCCTGGGTCCGCAAGAGGCCCTGTTTACCTCGCTCTCGGGTGTCTCAACCGAAGTTGTGGCGCGGACCGGAAAGACGGCGTTTCGCGAAGCGGCACTGTTCACGCATCGCGGATTGTCCGGGCCCGCCATCCTTCAGGTCTCGTCCTATTGGCGGCACCGGGAGCCGGTCGAGATCGATTTCCTTCCGGACCATCCCGATGGCTGGCTGCGTGCACTCAAGCGCGACAATGCCCGTCTCACGCTGCGCCGGGTCTTGTCAGACCGGCTTCCCGACAGACTGGCGCAGGTGCTTGCAAACCGGATCGGCGCGTCTGGAGAGCTTGGCGAACAGAAGGACGCAGCGCTTGCCCAGGTCGAACGGCAACTGGCCCGTTGGACATTCCACCCAACCGGGACCGAGGGCTTTGCCAAGGCCGAAGTCACGGTCGGTGGGATCGCCACCGATGGGCTGTCATCGCAAACAATGGAGGCGCGGCGGGTGCCCGGCCTCTATGCGATTGGCGAAGCGGTGGACGTCACGGGCTGGCTTGGCGGCTATAATTTCCAATGGGCCTGGGCAAGCGGTGTCGCGGCGGGGCAGGCGCTATGAGCGGGATCGGGCCGCTTCTTCCGCCAATTCGGCCAACTGTCCGGCAACTGCAGACCAGCCCCCTTCAAAGCCCATCTCCTTATGCTGGTTGAAGGCCGCTTCGCTCCAGTGCCGCGCACTGGCGCGATAGTGCGTGCCATTTTCGTCACGGGTCAGTTCGAAAAGGCCGACCATGAACGGCCCTTGGGGAATCCAGCCTGATTTGAAGGCGTCGGTAAAGACAATCAGTCTTTCGGGCAGGATCTCAAGGAAGATGCCCTCCACAGCCGACTCTTCGCCATTCGGGCCATACATTATGACGGCATTGCGCCCGCCAGGCCGCCAGTCCTGCTCGATGATTTCGGTGCGCCAGGGCTTTGGGCACCACCATTCGGCAAGGCGTTCGGTCATCACTTTCCAGACGATCCCCGGTGGCGCCGCGATGCGGCGTTCGATGGCGAGTTCAAGGGGAACCTCAGTCATTGTTTATTTCCTCTGAAAGGCTTCAATCCCGGTTAGGTGCGCCGAGGGGGAAGAGCGCGCGATAGGGGCGGGCTTCATCGACTGTGCGTGCAACAGACGGCCGGGCGAGCAGGCGCGCACGATAGGCCCTCAGGTTGGCGTGAGTCTTGTCAATGGGATGCACCCAGTCTGCATAGAAGAGCGAGGGAGCGGCAGCACAGTCCGCGAGTGAGAAGTTGCTTCCATTGGCCCATTCCCGCCCGTCAAGTCGGCCATCCAGCCACCCATAGATGGTATCGAGCATTCTCCGCGCCCGGTCGACGCCGATGGGATCGCGGGCCTCGGCCGGGCGAAGAGCGTGGTCCACAAAGGCCTGAAGCGGGGTCATCACATAATTGTCGAACACCCGATCGAGCATGCGCGTCTCGACTGCGAGCGCGGGATTGGCCGGGATGAACGCGACAGCGCCCGGATGAAACGCGGAAAGATGCTCGATGATGGCCGTCGCTTCGAAGATCGCCGTTTCGCCGTCCCTGAGAAGGGGGAATTTCGCGATCGGCCAGAGCGAGGCGAATTCGGCAAAATTTTCCGGATTGTCAGGGCCGAGCATCCGGAATTCGAACGGTGTGCCATTCTCATAGAGCGGGATAAGGGCCTTCCAGGTGTAGGAAGAAAAGGGATGTCCAAACAAGTCCAACTCAGGCCTCGCTTTCCCCGGAAACGGCACGCTCGATTGTTGCGATGTCGATCTTTGTCATCGGCATCATTGCCTTAAAGGCGCGCCTCGCTGTTTCACCGCCGGCAGCCATGGCGTTTGTCAGGGCAGTCGGTGTGATCTGCCAGGACAATCCCCATTTGTCCTGGCACCAGCCGCACCGGCTCTCCTGGCCGCCGTCGGAAACGATCGCATTCCAATAACGATCGGTTTCCTCTTGGGTTTTGGTGGGCACCTGAAAGGAAAAGGCCTCGCTGTGCTTGAACCGGGGGCCACCGTTGAGACCGATGCAGGTCAGCCCGAGCAAGGTGAACTCCACTGTCAGAACCTCACCGGCCTTCCCGTCGGGAAAATCGGCAGGCGCACGGTGGACGGCATCAACATGGCTGTCCGGGAAGGTGGCAGCATAGAAGCGTGCCGCCTCCTCGGCGTCCTTGTTGTACCAGAGACATAGTTTGACCGCGCTCATGCCAGCCACCCGCTGCCGCGCCAGCGGTATGCCAGCCAAAGCTGGACGCC
>CAYSCC010000033.1:0-10171 GCA_964429375.1 uncultured Chakrabartia sp. | reverse complement strand
GCCGGGTGCGAATTGCGCGATTTCAGGAAGTATGTCGCAGGCTGCTTCCTCTGCCGGTTTTGCGCGCATTTGCGCCATTGCGGTTGGAGATACAGCCTGTCGGGCTGCGAGGTCGGCCAACAGCCGCGCTAGTGTGGTGGACGCCTTGAGACCTGTCTTCTGGTCGCGACGTCGCCGGGCAAAGCTCAAATCCATGGCCCCGTTTTGGCACACAATCCTAAAGGCCATGTAAACCATGTGAAATTTTGCCTGCGGTGTTCAGCATCAATGCGCTGTGATAGGGCCGAGTCATGCTCGATCTTTTTCAACTCGAAGGGCCTGCGGCCGCACGGCGAATCGTTGTTGCCATGTCCGGCGGCGTCGATTCGTCGGTTGTTGCCGCGCTTGCGGCGAAAACAGGTGCCGAAACGATCGGGATCACGTTGCAACTTTATGACCACGGAAGTGCAGTCAGCCGAGCAGGCAGCTGCTGCGCCGGGCAGGATATTCGAGATGCGCGTGCGGTCGCGGATCGTATTGGTATCGCGCACTATGTCTTCGATCACGAAAGCCGCTTTCGGGAAACGGTGATCGATCAGTTCGCGGACGAATATCTGCGTGGGCGCACTCCCATCCCGTGCGTGCGGTGCAACATGGGGGTGAAATTCACAGACCTTTTGCGGCTTGCCAAAGATCTTGGTGCGGATTGTCTGGCAACCGGACATTATGTCCGCCGCATGGTCGGCGAACATGGCCCGGAACTGCACCGCGCGCTCGATCCCGCGCGTGACCAGAGCTATTTTCTGTTCGCTACAACAGCTGAACAGCTTGAATTTCTGCGTTTTCCCCTGGGCGGCATGCCGAAAGCGCAAGTCCGTGACATTGCAAGGGAACTGGGTCTTGGCGTAGCCGCCAAGCCCGACAGTCAGGACATCTGCTTTGTGCCAAATGGCGATTATGCAAGTGTGGTTCGCAAAATCAGGCCTGATGCTGAAACGGGCGGTGATATCGTGGATCAGGCGGGCAAGGTGTTGGGACGGCACAAAGGCCTGATCCATTACACGGTTGGTCAGCGGCGCGGGCTTGATATTGGTGGGCTTGCCGAGCCCTATTACGTCATTCGGCTTGATCCGGAGCAGCAGCGGGTTGTCGTAGGCCCCAAGTCTGCGCTGGCTGTTACGGCTGCCCGGCTGGGTGATCCGTCGTGGCTAGCGGAGGTCAACGCCACGCGGCTTCAAGCCAAGGTTCGTTCGCTGGCACGGCCTGTCGCTGCCCGAATGGATGGTGCATGGCTTCGCTTCGAAAGGCCCGAATTCGGCGTGGCGCCGGGGCAGGCAGCGGTGCTCTATGATGGGGATCGGATCATCGGTGGCGGCTGGATCGAGGAAACCGCCGCAGGCGGTACCTCTTTGCTTGTTGAATCCGAAGCGGCAGCTTAGTCTGCGGCCAGAGAGGTTCAAGGGGACGACGCCCAAATGCCGAGTTTTACCGCGCGTGTTGCTGCCTTTGTGCTGCGCAAGACAGGAGTTTATCGCAGGCTTTTTTCAGGTGGTCCGGATTTTCATCGCCACCAGGCAAAGGCGCTGGCCGCGCCAAGTGAACCCTCCGCACGATTGCGTGCGCGTCTTTCTGCGCGAAAAAGCGATTTCCTGGGGCGGACGGTTTGGGACATTGCGCCCAAGGACCAAGAGCCGAGCGTGACCATGCTTTATTGGCACGGCGGAGGCTATGTCTATCCAGCCATGCCCGGCCATTGGAATTTTGCTGCCCATATGGCGCGCGTTCATGGTTGGCGGATGATCATGCCGCTCTATCCCTTGGCGCCAAGGGCGGAAGTGGGCGAAATCACGGACTTTGCGCTGGCGTTGTACAAGGACGTCGTCAGCAAGCCAGGCGCCGGACGGCTGGTCATGGGTGGAGATTCGGCAGGCGGTGGCCTTGCCGCAGCGACGGCCATGGCGGCACGGGACGCGGGCTTGCCAATGCCGGATCGCCTGGTTCTGATTTGTCCGTGGCTTGATGGACGTCCAGACCATCCGGACCAGCCTGCCATCGAAAGCCGGGATCCGATCCTTACAATCCGCGGCATTCGGGAAGCCGCAGAAATGTATGCGGGTGCGGCAGGCGTGAATGATCCCCGTGTCAGCCCGATCCATGGTGACTGGTCCAGCCTCCCGCCCATCCTCGCATTTGGAGGGAGCGACGACATCCTTGTGGTCGATGCACGGGCGCTTAAAGCCAAGCTTGCGTCGCTCGACTATGTCGAAGGAGCGGGCATGATACACGATTGGCCCATCTTCAACTTTCCGGAATCGCGGGAAGCTCAGGCCAGAATGGCAGCATTTGTCGCGGCCTAGGTGCTGGACGGATTCATCATGCCCACCCTCTTGGAGGGTCCGAATGCCCCTCAGGGTCTGGGTGAATGAGAATTTCCGTGCCGGGAAATTCTTCTCGCAATTGCGCTTCGACTTCATCCATGACCCTGTGGGCCTCGAGCACGGTCATCATGGGATCGACCCAAACGTGAAACTGGACGAACTGGTGAGCCCCACTGGACCGGGTCCTGAAGTCGTGAATACCCTTTAGTTCGGGATGGCGTTGGGCGACCGCGAGAAACCGTTCCCGCTTTTCCAATGGCCACTCCTGATCCATCAGCTGGCCGACCGCGTGAATGGCAACGTCTCTCGCATGCCACAGGAGCCAAAGACCGATCCCGATCCCGAATGCCGGATCCGCACCGTGGACATGAAACAGGGAATCGAGGAGCAATGCCGCAATCACGGAGGCATTGAGGGCAAGGTCACTGGCATAGTGGACCTGGTCTGCCCTGATTGCGACAGAACCCGTCACACGCACGACGTGGCGCTGATAGCTGACCAGCGCGAGGGTCGCTGCGATTGCAACGAGCGAAACTGCAATGCCGAGTTCAGGATGCTCCGGTGCACGCGCCTGCCCGAGCTGACTGAACCCCCGCAGGCCGATTGCGAGGGCTGAGGCCGAGATGATTGCCGTCTGGAACAAGGCGGCCAACGCCTCGACCTTGCCATGGCCATAGGCGTGATCCTCGTCTGCCGGTTGCGCTGCCAGCCGCACGGACAGGAGCGTGACCAGTGAGGCAACAATATCCAGAGACGTGTCGGCCAAAGAGCCGAGCATGGCGACAGACCCAGTCTGCCAGGCGGCCCATGATTTGAACCCAAGCAGGGTGACGGCCAAGGATACGCTGGCCAGTGCTGCCCGCTGCGTCAGCGTGCCACGGGTCCTGGCATCGCTGTTCACGGGTAGAGAAGGCCTTCATCCCAGGTGTCGGGTCCGGTGCGGGTAAACAAGCGCCGTTCGTGAAGCCTGTGTTCACGGTCCTGCCAGAACTCGATCCGTTGGGGGGTGACGCAATAGCCTGACCAGTGCGGTGGCCGGGGCACGGGTTGGCCGTCAAAGCGGGCGGAAACTTCCGCGAAACGTGCTTCAAACGTTGCCCGCGCATCAAGTGGGCGCGACTGGTCAGAAGCCCAGGCGCCGAGCTGCGAATCCCGGCTTCGAGTCGCAAAATAGGCATCCGCTGTCTCATCGGCGACGCTTGTCACGTGCCCTTCAATGCGAATCTGGCGGCGAAGTGACTTCCAGTGGAACAGCAGTGCCGCGCGCGCACATTCAGCAATTTGGCAGGCCTTGTTGCTTTGCTTGTTGGTGTAGAAAATGAATCCGTCTTTTCCATGACCCTTCAGGAGGACCATACGGACCGAAGGCTGGCCCGCCGCATTCGTCGTGGCGAGCGCCATTGCGTTGGAGTCATTCGGCTCGCTTGCCCGCGCTTCCGCGAACCAGAGATCAAACAGTGCAAAAGGCTCGTTCAGCATGGTCTTCCACTAGCCAAGGCAAAGTTTGAAGTCGAGCTTCGCTTGCCCTGTTCCGTCCGATGTGGTGAAGGGCCGTCGAATGGAATGCGCGAATGACACAATTGGCTGACCGATCACGCTGGCAGGGTTCTGCTGAAGCTGTCCTTGCCGCCTATTGTCGACAGGCTGGATCCGGCGACATCATGTGCGGGACGTCTACGCGCCACGCAGGGCTCTGGCCTGCGATTTTGGAAGAAGTGCTCGCCGCCGGTGCAGGCAGCATCGCGCAAGTGCAGGAACAGCTGCAAAGCCACGTACGGGAAATCGGCACAAGTTTTCGCCTGCCGAACGAGGGCGAAGAGAGGCAATGGCCGGTTTCGCCAGTGCCGTTGGCAATTTCCGAAGCCGAATGGGCCGCCCTTGCATCTGCAGTGGTCCAGCGTGCCGAACTGGGAGAGCTCTTGCTTGCCGACATTTACGGGCCGCAGCAGCTTGCTGCATCCAACGCTCTGCCTATGGCGGCACTGACAGGAAGTTCGCAGTTTCTGAGGCCAATGGTGGGTATTTCTCCACCAGGTGGGCACTACCTCAACGTCTACGCAGCTGATTTCGGCAGGGGTCCTGACGGAGATTGGCGTGTGCTTGCCGATCATACCCGATCTCCTGCCGGGGCCGGCTACGCGCTGGAAAACAGGTTGGCAGCCACACAGGTTATGGGTGGCCTGGCAGAACGACTGAACATCCAGCGGCTTGCCCCGTTTTTTGCGGACCTTCGTGCCGGTATTGCGGCAAGTTGCGAGCGCAGCGATCCGCGACTTGCGCTGCTGACGCCCGGCCGCTTCAACCAGAGCTATGCCGAACAGGCGCACCTTGCACGCTATCTCGGGTTGTTGCTGGTCGAAGGTGCGGACATCGCGGTTCACGATGATCGGGTCTACCTGCGCACGATTGAAGGATTGAAGCGGGTGGACGCGCTTTGGCAGCGCATGGACGCACGGTTGCTTGATCCGCTCGCTCTCGATTCCCGTTCTGCAATCGGAATTCCGGGCCTGATCGATGCCTTGGCAGCAGGCGGCATCGTGATCGCCAATTTTCCGGGGTCCGCCGTTCTTGAAGCACCGGCCCTGGCGGCGTTCATGCCCCAGCTGGCGCAACAACTTTTGGGAGAGCCGCTCAAGCTTCCCAACATTGCCACCTGGTGGTGCGGGCAGCGGAAGGAACGAGATCATGTTGTCGCCCATTTTGATAATCTGGCAATAGATTCCGCATTTTCTGCGCCTCTCAGAGGCAAGGCACCAGACGGGCCGCGGCTGGGTGCAGAGATCGTTGGTAAAGACCGGGTGCGATTGCTTGAAGATATGGAGCGTCGGCCACAGGATTATTGCGGGCAGGAAATCGTCCATCTTTCGACGATGCCGGTTGCGTCTGGCGACGATCTGCGACCGCGCCCATTCACGCTGCGGCTCTTCGCAGCCCGCAACGCCAAGGGCGATTGGACCGTTATGCCTGGCGGATTTGCAAGGATGGGCGCCGCGGATGACGTTCGCGCGACGTCGATCGGCGCGGGCACGCGGTCTGCAGATGTCATCGTCTATGGGGACCAGCCCGTTGTCTCTGTGACGCTTCGGTCGGCCAGCCAGGCAATTCGGCGCAATCCCGGGACTTTGCCAAGCCGGGTTGCAGACAATCTCTTCTGGCTGGGCCGCTATCTTGAGCGGGGGGAAGCCGTACTTGGCCTTGTCCGCTCAGGATTGGCCAGTGCAAATGCCGGCACGGGCAGTCAGGAAACAACGCGGCGTCTGTGTGATCAGATGATTGCAATGGACGCGGTCAGGCCTTCGGAGAGCGCGAGCCCGATCGAAATCCTTTCAGCGGCAATTGATGATCAGAACTGCACATCGAGTGTTTCTGCCCTGCTGAAGGCTGCCTGGTCCATCGGGGCCGGATCTCGTGAGCGCATCTCACCTGATTTCTGGCAATTGCTTGACGCTCAATTTCCGACGGACGGCCCCATCCAGGCGCGAGGGCTTATCCTTCGGGCGCGTTTTGCAGCCTTTGCCGGGCTTGCCGCAGAGCATATGGGGCGAACGGCCGGCTGGCGGTTTCATGATCTTGGGCGCCGCATCGAACGTGCGCTGAATTTTGCCCGTTTGATTCGGGTTTTTGCGAACGAAGACGCGACGGCCAATGACCTGACCGCTCTGCTCGAACTTGCGGATGTCCAGATCAGTTATCGCCAGCGCTATGCGACGGGCCTCGCCTTGATGCCGGTCAGGGACCTTGTCGGGCTCGATCCCTACAATCCGCGCTCGATCAGTTTTCAGGCCAATGCCATTGGTGAGCATCTTGATGCCCTTCCCCGTCTCAGGGACGACGGTATGGCGGAACCGCAGCAGGCCGAAGCAACGGGGCTTGTTGCACTGATGTCGACTCTGTCTGCAACGATGCTTGGACCAGAGAAATGTGAGGAGCTCGAGCGGCGGCTTTGCGCGCTTTCGGATGCGGTGAGCCAGAGATTCTTCCTGCGGGGCAGCGAGACCCTGCGCGCGTCGGGCATGACACTGGCATGACGACGTTCTCAATTCGCCATTTGACCTGTTTCAAATATGAAAAGCCGGTTCTCTTTTCGCGATCCAACCTTCGCCTGAAGCCGATTGCGTGGCCAGGTCAGAATCTTGTGCGCCATGCGATCACGATCACCCCGGAAGGTCAGCTTTCACCTGCCCCGCTGGGGTCAACACTTGTGAATCTGACCCGACTGACGATTGCGGATACAACGACGAGCCTCGAAATCATCAGCGAATCGCTCGTCACCGTCGATCGGGAGGCGCAGCTTTCATGGGCTGGAGAGCCCACCATTGCCGAAGTGGCGCAAATGGCGCGAGAAACCACGGATATCACGGACCTGTCTCCTGCCAATTTCCTGTACCCCTCCAGCTTCATTCCAATGGACCAAGGGATCGCGGACTGGAGCGCCGAAGCCCTTTCGGGGCAACGGCCTGTCTTTGCCGCAGCCTATGAGCTTGCCGTGCGCATTCAGCGGGAATTTCGCTATGATCCCGATGCAACGATGGCGCAAACCCCACCCGCCGAGGCTTTCGCCGCGAGGGCGGGTGTTTGCCAGGACTTCGCGCAGATCATGATTTGCGCGCTCCGTGCAGCAGGAATTCCGGCGGCCTATGTTTCAGGCTATATCCGGACCGTTCCTGCGCCGGGCCAGAACCGGCTTCAGGGCGCCGATGCCACCCACGGCTGGGTGCTTGCCTGGTGCGGCCCCGAAAAGGGCTGGCTGGGCCTGGACCCGACGAACGGCATTGCCATGGGCGGAGACCATATCGTCATGGCCGTGGGACGGGATTACCTCGACATTGCGCCCATCGACGGCGTCTTCAACGGCTATGGCGCGCAGGAAATCTTCGTTGAAGTCGATGTCGAAGCTGTCACCGGCTAATTCTGGCGCATCATGCGAATGGCGTGCTGGTTGTTGATATTGGCAAAGAAGCTGCCGAGCGAGGCCTTGCGTATCTTGATCGCCTGACCAGGCTTTGGCGTACGGATACTTGTCGTATCGATCTGCACCCATTTTGCACCATCTGCGATGATGATGATCCAGCGGCCAGTTGCGTCCTGACGCGCCGATGAGACGGTCGATTCAATCTGGTTGATCCCTTCCTCATCATCATTGTCGCCGCCTCCGCCAAATATGCCGAGGTCGCCAATATTGAAACCGAACAGGCCCTTGCGGGTCTTCTTCACTTCCGCCTGATCGACAACGACGACTTCCTTGCGTGTTGCGGCTTCATCGAGTCGTGCAACCTGAGTGTCATAGCAGGCAAGCCGTTGCGCGTTGTCTGCGATTGAGCGGCAATCCACGACCTTTTTCAAGAAGTCCGATCGGGGAAGTGGTTTGGCATCATCCTTGGCCCAAAGGGGCGTTCCGACCAAGACCAGAGCTGCTAGCAGACAGGCGACCCTCATAGTTTTCTTCTCCGAACTCACATTGGATCAGATTGCCAGCAAAATCCTGGTTCGCCAAGACCTGCAGGACTGTTGCAAATTGGTGACAGTGCGGGCGTAACATTCTGTCGCAATCGTGAAACACGTTTACATGTGCTCCGCTCTTGGGCAAACCCCCGCGCAAGTCGGCATATGGGAGTGTGCCTGCGGTTGCATTCCCTTGTCGCTGGCGAAAAAACCAGAGCCGATATATCGGCTTTACACTCCAGAATAAGGGACTGGAACAACATGAAAACACAGAAATTTTATCGCCGTGCGCGCCTGAGCGCAGGGGTGGCACCTGTGGTGCTTGGCCTTGCGATGATCGCAGCGCCGGCACAAGCGCAGGACGCTCAAGCGGCTGCGGATGACACATCGGCAGACGAAATCGTCGTCACCGGTACGTTGATCCAGAATCCGAACCTGTCGTCGTCTTCGCCCGTTTCGTTCGTCGGTTCGAACGAAATCGAACTGAAGCAGAGCACCAACGCCGAGCAGATTCTGCGCGAAGTTCCGGGTGTCGTCGCCGGTCTTGGTTCGAACACCAACAACGGTACAAACGGCACGTCCACGATCGACCTTCGCGGCCTGGGCACGAAGCGCAACATCGTCCTCCTTGACGGTGTCCGCCTGGTGCCATCGGCAACCACTGGCGAAGTTGACTTGAACAACATTCCGCTTGCTCTCATCCAGCGCGTCGACGTGCTGACGGGCGGCGCTTCGACCACCTATGGTGCCGACGCTGTGGCTGGTGTTGTGAACTTCATCACCCGCAAGGATTTCGCTGGCCTTGATGCCCGCGTGACCGAAGGGATCAGCGAGCGTGGGGATAGCAACAAGTTCGCTGCCGACATCACGATTGGCGCCAACTTTGATGACGGTCGCGGTAACGCCGTTCTGAGCGTGGGTTATCAGGAAGCCGATGCGCTTTACTTCGGCAAGCGTCCGGCTGGCGTTTTCACTGTCAATTCGACCACCGGTGTCTCGGCAGGCGACTCGCCAACGTCCGTCCCCAGCACGATTGCGTTCAATGATGGTTCGGTGCTGCAGGTGAACCAGACAGGTACGCTGCTTGTTCCAGTGTACCAGGGCTTCAACTTCAACCCGTACAACGTCTATACAACGCCGTACAAGCGGTACAACTTCTTCGGCAAGGCCGACTATGACGTGTCGGACTCGATCACGGTCTACACCCGTGGTTCCTTCAACAAGACGACCGTGGCGGGCATCATTGCTCCTTCAGGCGTCTTTGGTGAAACGCTGACGATCCCTGCAAACAACCCGTATCTGCCCGCTGCAATTCGCGACCAGATCTGCGCCGCCGAACTCGGCGCTGCAACTGTCGGTACCGCAGCGTGCAACGCCAACCCTGCATTGCCGCTTCCTGCGGTTTATCGTCGTTCCGTCGAACTTGGGCCGCGCGTCAGCACCTACACGACCCAGTTCTTTGACTACACGGCCGGATTCCGGGCGAACATCACCGACAAGATCAAGGCGGATGTCTATGGTTCTTATGGTGAAACGTCGCGTACAGAAGTCCGCTCGGGCTATGTGGCCCGTTCACGCATTCAGCAGGCGCTCAATGCAACGAACACCACAACCTGTCAGGTTACGACAAACAACTGCGTTCCGTTGAACTTGTTCGGCCCGGCTGGCTCGATCACACCGGCACAGGCAGGCTTCCTTGGCGGCCTGACCAGCTCCATCCGCAACGAATACTCCCTGGCACAGGTTCACGGTGTCGTTTCGGGTGAACTGGTCCCGACACCTTGGGCTTCGGACGCCATCGCGTTTGCTGTTGGTGCCGAATATCGCAAGTACACGGGCGATCGTGATCCGGACAATCTGGCACAGGTTCCGGGCGAACTCGGCGGGGCCGGTGGTGCCGTCCTCCCAATCCACGGTGGTTATGATGTCAAGGAAGCGTTCGGCGAATTGATCGTGCCGCTGGTTTCGGACAAGCCCTTCTTCGACAAGCTCGAACTCGAAGCCGGCATTCGCTACTCCAAGTATCGGGTGGACGCCCCGGGCAACCCGCGGTTCAATGCTACGACCTACAAGTTCGGTGCAACCTGGGCTCCCGATCCTGCCTTGACGTTCCGTGGCAACTATCAGCACGCTGTGCGCGCTCCGAACATCTTCGAACTGTTCGGGCCGGTTACAACGGGTCTGACCAACCTTGCCATCGATCCATGCGCAGGTTCTTCGAACCCGGCGGCCGCCAACTTCAATCCTGGACTGGTTGCTGGCCAGAACCTGCGTCAGGCGTGCATCAACCAACGTGCACCTGTTGCAACGATTGACGGTGTCGGCATCCAGAACCCGGCAGCGGGCCAGGCCAACACAACTGGTGGCGGTAA
>CAYSCC010000032.1:0-10276 GCA_964429375.1 uncultured Chakrabartia sp. | reverse complement strand
AAAGCCACGAGAATCCGCACATGCGCGCGCACCAAGCGGTTGGCGACCCAGTCTTCAAGGCCCGCGGGAATGACCGCGAACAGACGCTCCTTCTTGGTAACCATTGTGACCCTGCCGCAGATTCATTCAACGATCTGGCAAAGGAGGTAAAAGGACAATCTGAAGTTACTGTTAAAGATCAGTAATGGTTTCAATTTCCATCAAGTCATACCAAATTGGCGCAATCAGCCCCGGCCGCGATACGGCGCAACATTTTGATCCGGAATCCAGACATCTTTGGGAGGACTTCCCGATTGCCAGAAGATATCAATCGGCATTCCGCCGCGAGGGTACCAATATCCGCCGATTCTTAGCCAAACGGGCCTCATCTCTGAGCAGAGCCTTTGCGCAATTCCAACCGTGCAATCTTCGTGAAATGCAGCATGGTTGCGAAAGGACCCCAGAAAGAGTTTCAGTGACTTGGACTCCACGATAGTCTGATCCGGCACATAGTCGATAACGAGATGCGCAAAGTCGGGCTGGCCCGTAACCGGGCACAGGGACGTGAACTCGGGCGCTGAAAAACGGACAAGGTACAGCGATCCCGGCCGAGGGTTCGCAGGGTAATCAAGCACAGCATCCTCTGGCGAGGCGGGCAATGTGCTGGCTTTTCCAAGATGAGTGCGCATTTCTTGTCTTTAGGCAAAGCTTCGCTTGAGGTGAAGCCCGTCCCTTGCCACTATGTCATGCTCATACTGCATAGTCGGGGACATCAATGCGCCGTACCTTCATCTTTGCCGTTTCGGCATTCATTGCCGCTGCCGGCCAGGCCAGTGCAGCTTCCGCAGACGGGCCACAAGGGCCGGCGGATGCCGCCAAGGCGGCCGCAGAAGTTCCGCAACCAAGAAGTGCGGTCAGCCGCCGGTCCGGCATCTTTGGCGGCGTGACCGTCAACTACACCGCAACGGCCAAGGAAACCTATCTCAAAGCTGATGACGGCACGCCAAAGGCGAGCATATTTTCCACATCCTATGTCAAGGAGGGTGCTAGCCCCGATCGTCCAGTAACGTTTCTCTTCAATGGCGGCCCGGGCTCGGGTTCTCTCTGGCTGCACATGGGCGCTTTCGGCCCCAAGCGTGTCGCAATACCATCCGATGCCCGGGATGATGGTGCTCCTCCCTATCGCATCACGGACAATCCGGAGTCATTGCTGGACGTCACTGACCTCGTTTTCATCGACCCCGTCGGAACCGGCTTCAGCCACGCGCTCGGCAAGACGGAGCCAAAGGACTATTGGGGGGTTACGGCTGATGCCAAGTCTGTTGCACAGTTTATCCGGATCTGGCTTCGTGAGAACGGACGCTGGAATGCGCCGAAGTTTCTCGGCGGAGAAAGTTATGGCACGACACGATCGGCCGCGGTCGTCCGCGAGCTCGAAGGGGACTATAATGACGTTGCGCTCAACGGCGTGATCCTGATCTCGGCCGTTCTGGATTTCGGAGCCCAGGCGGAAGTCGAAGGCAACGAAATGGTCTATGTCGTTTCCCTGCCTTCAATGGCCGCTACGGCCTGGTATCACAACAAGGTTGCCGACCGACCCGCAACAGTTGAGGAATTTGTTGCGCAGGCCCGCAACTTTGCCTCGGGCGAGTATCTTGCTGCTCTTGTGAAGGGCAGCGGCTTGGGAACCACGGAACGCGCGACTGTTCGCCAGAAACTTGCGCGCTTCACGGGCCTGAGCGAAGCATTTCTGGACAGGGCAAATCTCAGGGTCGTGCCGGGCCGGTTCTACAAGGAGCTGCTGCGGGATCGCCGCCTGACCATCGGGCGGCTCGATACGCGTTACACGGGAAAGGATCTTGATAACGCCGGAGAGCAGCCCGACAACGACCCGAGCTTCTATGGAATTGACGGCGGTTATACGGGGGCTTTCAACAGTTATGTGCGTGACACGCTGGGGTTCAAGGCCGATCGAGAATATGTGACAATTGGCGGGGTCAGCGATTGGGACTGGAAATTGGAAAGGCGCGATGACAGTGCCTTTTATTTCAACGTTGCACCCTATCTGGGCAAAGCCTTGCGGGAAAACAGCGGAATGAAGCTGTTTGTCGGACAAGGCTATTATGATTTTGCCACGCCGTTCTTTGGTGCCGAATATGCCCTGTCGCGGCCGGGATTTCCGACTGATCGAATCCAGTTTCACTACTATGGTGCGGGTCACATGATGTACGTTCGTGACGAAGATCTGCGCAAGCTTTCAGCGGATCTCAGGTCCTTCATTCGTAACCGCTAAGGGTCGACGCGGGACGCATTGGCAACTAAAGTCTCAAGCCAGCTAATCAGGGAGTGAATGACTATGGACGCGCTTGTTTCAACCGAATGGCTCGAGAAGGAATTGGGCGCATCGGATTTGCGCGTTGTGGATGCCACTTTGTTCATCGACGGCCGGGACGCTGCAGCAGAATATGAAGCGGATCACATCCCGGGCGCAGTCTTCATGGACCTCGCAAATCTTGCGGACACGACCAGCCCGTATCCCATGATGCTGCCAAAGGCAGAGAAATTTGCCAGCCGCATGCAATCGCTGGGCCTTGGCGATGGAAGCCGGATCGTCTTGTACGACAACAGCCCCGTGAAATCGGCCGCGCGCGCCTGGTGGATGCTGAGCATTGTCTTTGGCGCGCATGGGGTCTCCATTCTCGACGGCGGGCTTGCCAAGTGGAAAGCAGAAGGTCGGCCAACGGAAGCCGGCAAGGTCACGCTTAGGCACCGCCACTTTACCGTCTGGAGAGATGACGGGCTGGTGCGAACCTTGGAGCAGATGAAGTCCAATCTCGAGACCGGCGCCGAACAGGTTGTCGATGCCCGCGGTGTCGCACGATTTGAAGGCCGAGAAGCTGAACCCCGCCTTGGCGTCAATCCGGGCCACATTCCGGGAAGTATTAACCTGCCCTATTCCAGCCTGTTCAATGAGGACGGAACCTGGAAACGAGGCGATGCGCTGAAGGCCGCTTTCACCGACGCAGGCGTTGACATGGACAAGCCGGTCGCGACGACATGCGGCACTGGCGTGACTGCCGCCGTTCTTGTTTTCGCCGCCCATCTGCTGGGCAAGACCGATGTCAGCCTGTACGACGGAAGCTGGACTGAATGGGGTGCACAGGCCGATACACCCAAGGCCATTGGCCCGGCGTGAGCGACGACCTCTCGCCATCCAGACCCTCCACCCGGATCGTGGAAGGTGGCCGCCGCCGCGAATGGACGCACCTGGGGGATGGCAAGGGCGGAATTGTCAACCCGCCCGTCTGGCGGGCGTCGACCATCCTGTATGACGATGTGGCGTCATTGCGCGCCGGCGTGCGCACAAATGAGGACGGCAAGCTCTTTTACGGTCGGCGTGGTACGCCTACGCAATGGTCGTTGGCAGATGCACTGACCGAAATGGAGCCAGAGGCCGAAGGGACCATGCTTTTCCCTTCTGGTGTCGCCGCAACGGCTGTGGCGCTGCTTTCCGTGCTGAACCCGGGCGATGAACTGTTGATGGTTGATAGCGCCTATGATCCAACGCGCGGGATCTGTGATGGACTGCTGAAGCGCTTTGGCATCACGACCAGCTACTATGATCCGCTGATTGGCGCCGACATTGCCACAAAACTTACGGATCGAACCCGCGCAATCTTCCTCGAAAGCCCCGGCAGCCTGACATTTGAAGTCCAAGATGTCCCGGCCATCGTGTCCGTTGCAAAGGAACGCGGTGTCGTGACCCTGATTGACAACACCTGGGCAACCTCGCTGCTCTTTCCGGCTCTGTCCTTCGGGATAGATCTCTCGATCCTGGCCTGCACCAAATATGTGGCGGGACACAGTGATGTCATGGCAGGATCAGTAACGGCCAATCGCGCCCATTTCCCGGCACTCCGCAAGACTTCACAGCAATTGGGACAGGTCATGAGCGCCGACGACGCCTGGCTTGCTGCGCGTGGCTTGCGGACGCTCGATGTGCGGATGGAGAGGCATCAGTCAAGCGCACTGAGCGTTGCGCATTGGCTGAAGCAACAACCGGAAGTCGCCCGCGTATTGCATCCTGCACTGCCGGATTGCCCCGGGCATGACATGTGGAAAAGGGATTTCAGGGGCTCATCAGGGCTGTTCAGCTTCGTCCTGAACGGCGGCAATGAATCCCGTCGCGCAGCGCTGATCGACGGACTTGCCCATTTTGGCATTGGATATAGCTGGGGCGGCTTTGAAAGCCTCGCGCTGCCAGTCGACCCGCAAAACTATCGCACGGCGACCCGGTGGCAGGCCGAAGGGCCCGTTGTGCGCTTGCAGATCGGCCTGGAGGATGTTGACGACCTGATCCGCGACCTGCGGGGCGGTCTCGACCGATTCACTGCCGCCGCCGGTTAATCGCCAAACCCCTTGGTCAGAAAATCGGGAACGGGCCCGTTCCAGCCGGATTCACCTTCATCAGACAGCGGCGCCGGCTCAGGGCGCTGCACAGGCCGAATGTGTTTCGGTTTGGCAACCTCCGGACCGGCCTTTGCGGAACGCGGCGCACGAGCGTCCTTCGAATCCCCTGCTTCGCGCGGCAATTTTGCCTTGCGGCCGGCTCCAGACTCCTTTGGCTCTGGCTTGCTCGCACTCTTTGGCGCAGGCTCAGCCTTTCCAATCCGTTCGATTTTCAAGCCGGTCAGCTTTTCGATGTTATCGATCGCGTCCGCATCATCCTTGGTGACAAGTGTATAAGCCACGCCCGTGGCACCGGCCCGGCCTGTGCGGCCAATGCGATGAACATAGTCATCCGGGTGCCAGGGGGCATCATAGTTGAACACATGGCTGACGCCCTTTACGTCGAGCCCGCGGGCTGCAACATCGGACGCGACGAGGATGTTGATGCCGCCATCCTTAAACCGGTCCAGCATGCCAATCCGGTCCCGCTGTTCCATGTCTCCATGAATTTCACCCGCAGAGAAACCGTCATTCCGGAGCGATTTTGCAAGCTCGCGAACGGTGGTCTTTCGGTTGCAGAAGATGATGGCAGTCTTGACATCTTCCCTGTCAAGAAGCGCACGCAATGTTTCCCGCTTCCTACGCGCATCAGTCTCGACAAGCCGTTGCGTGATGTTGATGTTGGCTGATGCAGGTCGGGCGACTTCGACAGACTTCGGATTTGAAAGGAACCTGTCCGCCAGCTTCTTGATCGGCGGCGGCATGGTTGCCGAGAACAGCAAGGTCTGGCGGTTGGCAGGCAATTTCGTGCAGATATTCTCGATATCCGGGATGAAGCCCATGTCGAGCATCCTGTCCGCTTCATCGATGACGAGCATGGTGCATCCGGTAAGCAGGATCTTGCCCCGTTCGAAGAGGTCCATCAGCCGACCCGGCGTGGCAATCAGCACGTCGACACCCTTTTCGAGCGCCTTGACCTGATCACCCATTTGCACGCCACCGATGAGGAGGGCCATCGAAAGCTTGTGATACTTGCCGTATTTTTCGAAGTTTTCCGCGACCTGGGCAGCCAGTTCCCGCGTTGGTTCGAGAATCAGGGACCGCGGCATTCGGGCCCGAGCGCGACTGTCCGCGAGAATATCGATCATGGGCAAGACGAAACTCGCTGTCTTGCCAGTTCCGGTCTGCGCAATTGCAATCAGATCACGCATCACCTGGATCTGCGGTATGGCCGCAGCCTGAATCGGCGTCGGCGTGTCATAGCCGGCCTCTGTAACGGCACGGAGCAATTCTTCGGAAAGGCCGAGATCGGCAAAATTCATTGGGTTTGCGGTTCCGGGGGCTCAGGCAAGGCACTCTGCCAAGCGACGCGCCGCGCTTGGCCGCTGGAGCGGATTTTGTCAAGCCGGGTGGCAGAATAGGGAGACCGCACCCGAGGCAGCGATAACGCGAAAACGCGTCTATTTTGCCGGGACCAGCGTCTTGTATTTGTCAATGAGACATTCGCCGCCCGACCGGCTGTGAATCGAATCGCGATCCTCGCAGACCCGCCCGTCCTTGGTCGCCTTCACATAGAAGCCCGAGTAAAAGTCTATGGCCTGACAGCTCTTTTCGAGCTTCACGCGATACCGGGTCCCGCCGCGGACAACGAGATCAATCGTTGTCGGGCTGGACACCATGGCCGCCGCCATGCTTGACCATTTGATGCAGTTGGGCGCCCCCTTTTCCTTCCACTTCAGGACAGGGCCAGATCGTGCAAGCGGCGGCGCCGGCGGGACACGCACGATCGAGCTACGCTGGATCTGCACCTGCGTAACGACAGTGACCTGGCTGCTTGCAGCGCGCAAAGGCAGCGACTGCACGCCAGCACTTGCCGGTCCGATGAGGGCAGCATAAGCAAATAGGATCATCTGTGCGCAACCATTGTGCATTTTCGCATGCGGCGTCCAGCTTGAACATGAGATTAATCTCGCCGGAATTGAAATGAATAGCAAAGCAACAACAGCCGCATTGGCAACACTGAAGGCCCGGCTTGGCCCCAAAGGATATCAGGATGACCCCGAGGATCTTGCCCCTTGGCTGGTCGATTGGCGCGGAGTCTACAAAGGCGCGGCCAGAGCAATGCTCTCTCCTGCAAATGTCGCGGAGGTTTCAGCAATCATCGATATTGCGCGCGAAGCCGGGCTTCCCCTGGTCCCTCAGGGCGGCAACACGGGAATGGTAGGCGGTGCCACGCCCTTGCCGGAAGGAGACTCGGCTCTGCTCTCGCTGCGGCGGATGAACGCCATCCGCGAGATTCATGCAACGAGTGGCATCGCCATAGCGGAGGCGGGGGTTATTCTCAGCACGCTGCATGATGCGGCCCAGGCCCAGAACATGCGTTTTCCCCTTTCTCTGGGCGCAAAAGGGTCTGCCACGATCGGAGGACTCGTTTCGACAAACGCGGGTGGAACGCAGGTGCTGCGCTTTGGCACAATGCGCAAGCTGGTGCTTGGCATTGAGGCTGTCCTGCCGGACGGCTCGATCTATGACGGCCTTGCTGCGCTCAAGAAAGACAATCGTGGGTATGATCTGACGCAGCTCCTGATCGGCGCCGAAGGGACGTTGGGCGTGGTGACTGCTGCCAGTCTGCGCCTTGTGCCCGCGATTGGTGATAGCGCCGTCGGCTGGATTGGCGTTGAAAGCCCGCAAGCTGCACTCCGCCTTCTTCGGTGGCTGGAAGCCCGTTCCGAACAGGCCATCGAAAGCTTCGAAGTTGTGCCAGCGGACACGCTTGCTCTTGTCCTCAGGCATGTTGCAGGCACAAGAGCGCCCTTGCAATCGCCTGCCCCCTGGAATGTCCTTGTCGAGCATGTCTCAAGCGGCGCAAGCCGGGCGGCCCTTGAGGAGCTTCTGGGGAGTGCCCTTGGGGAAGGTCTCGCGCTGGATGCTGTCGTCTCTGCAAGCGAATCCCAGGCGGAGGCCTTTTGGCGCTTGCGTGACTCAATCTCGGAGGCGGAGCGCACCGCAGGCCCGGCGGTTCAGCATGATATCTCGGTGCCCGTGGATGCGATGCCGGACTTCATGGTCGATGCGGTTGCCAAGGTCGAAGCCTTGTTCCCAGGTGTGAGCGCCGCCGCATTCGGCCATCTGGGCGACGGGAACGTGCATTTTCATGTGCGAGCGCCCGAAGGCGTTGATGCGGATGCCTGGAGATCCGGCGCGGGCAAGGACGCCAGCCATCTGGTGTACGACCTCGTCGTGCAGGCCAAAGGCTCCATTTCGGCCGAACACGGGATCGGCCAAATGAAGCGACAGGAACTGCTGAGGCTGTCTGATCCCGCGAGGATATCTGCACTCAGGGCGATCAAGGCTGCGCTGGATCCGGCAGGAATCATGAATCCGGGAAAACTTGTGCCCCTTGCGTCGGATGCAACTGCGCAATAGGGGGTTCGCCTCTTACCGTAGGGAGATTTCTAGATGGCCAGCGTTCCACCCGCCAACAACCAATTGCCGCTGCTGTTCAGCGACCTGACACCCTTGTCTTCGGTTGAACATGCAAGCTGGAAGGCTCGGGCCAGTGACGCGCTCCCGGCTTTTGCCCGGCAGCACGCCATCCCGCTGACCGTTGACGAGTTTGCGGTCGCCCAGCGCTACTACCCGATCATTTTCTCGGCAGGCGATAGTCCGGTGCCGCTGGCCCTCATGGGGCTCAATGAAGGAATCAACACCTTTGTTGATGCGGACGGCAAACTGCTCGATCAGGTTTATGTCCCGGCCTATGTCCGCCGTTATCCTTTTCTCCTTGCACGGCTACGTGAAGACTCGGACGAACTCTCGCTTTGCTTTGATCCGACATCGGGCGCAATCGGCCCGTTTGAAGACGGCGACCCCGTGTTCGTCGATGGCCAGCCAAGCGAGGGGATCAAGTCGATCCTGGCATTCTGCGAACAGTTCGAACAGGCTGGCCAGCGTACAACGGCATTCATGCAGGAACTGATCAGCTCCGAACTTCTGATGGAAGGCGAAGTTTCAATACAGGTGGCCGACAATGAGCAGCCCTTCGTCTATCGTGGCTTCCAGATGGTCAATGAAGAAAAGCTTCGCGACCTGCGCGGCGACTCGCTGCGCAAGATGATGAAATCGGGCTTGCTTCCGCTCGTCCACGCCCATCTGTTTTCGCTTGGCATCATGCGGGAAATTTTTGCGCGCCAGCTCGATCAGGGTCAGGTTCCAGGTCCGGACGGCACCGTCTGATCGCTGAGATGGCGGACATTGTGGCGTTTTTGCTGCCGCAACGGGCATCGAAGCCTGCCATCGGTCCGCCACCGCAGATGTTTCGTCTGTCCTCTTGAAACCTCCCAGCGACCGTCCTATCTTGTTCGGTGAGACGGCTGAGCGTTCCCCCCCTTTCGCAAGGCCGCCTCTGACGCACTTTCGGGTGCGTTTCCTCCCTGAACCTTGGCCACTCCGTACGCATGTACGGGGTGGCTTTTTTCATTCGGCAGCAATTGCAACCGGCATGGCCAACGCTTCATCAGCAAGGCTGTCTGCAAGGTCCCTGACAAAGGCGCAGCAGCGCACAAGCCCTGGGCCTGGCTGATCCAGGGCTGAATCAAGATAGAGGCTGCGGTCCAGTTCGACCTGAATCGCGTGGATCCCGCGTGCGGGCTGACCATGGCACTCCAATACGTGCCCGCCGGCATAGGGCGCATTAAGACGCACCTCGAAGCCATGACGCTCGGCAACCTGCAGCGCGGTTCGGCTAAATTGACCGCGTGCGGAACGCCCAAACAGGTCTCCAATCACAACCTGGGGCGCTTTCTGCCCGTTCGTCGAAGGCGGCAGGGGCGGCATGGAATGAACGTCCAGGAGGACGGCCGCCCCATAGGCTGTGTTCAGGTCATTCAGGACAGTGGCAATCGTCTGATGCCATGGTCGATGGATACCATCCAGTCGCGCTTCAAACGCGTCTGCGCTGATCATGCCCCGCCAGATATCGCCGCCACGCTGGATGCGCCTCGGCACAATCCCCAACCCGCCGCGAACCTTGGCGGTTGAATGGGGCACCATGCCCTGTGCTGCACACACAAGAGCGGGATCGAATTCCCGTTCACTTCTGTTGAGATCAATCCAGACACGCGGGACACGTGCCACCATTGCAGCATGCCCGGCGTTCACTGCTTGCGTCACAAGGAGATCGGCATATCTGTCTTCAAGCGGTTTGAGCTGAGCCACGGGAAGCCTTGAAAGGAGCGCAAAGCCCGGAGGATAGTCTCTCCCGCTATGGGGCACGGATATCAGCAAGGGGCGCTTTCGTTCAGAAATGCCGAACTGGACGAAAGGGGGATTTACCATCTTTGAACTGGTAATCATTCGCATTGGCCCGCACAATGATCGAATTGTTAGCAACTGGTGCGCTATCCATGTTTGCATGGAACCAGTAATTCAGTGCAGCGGGAACAGGGCGGACGAATGATTCGAATTTTGCTGGCCGACGATGATGATGCCATGCGGGATTTCCTTGCACGCGCACTTTCGCGTGCGGGCTATGGTGTCGAAGCGGTTGATCGGGGAACCACTGCACTTGCGATGATCCAAAGCGGCGAGAAGTTCGACCTGCTTCTAACGGACATTGTTATGCCCGAAATGGATGGCATTGAGCTGGCACAGAAGGCTTCAGTGATCGATCCGGCCCTTCGCGTCATGTTCATCACCGGATTCTCGGCAGTCTCGCTCAGAGCTGGCCAGGCCATGCCCAATGCAAAGGTTTTGTCCAAACCGTTCCATCTCAAGGATCTGGTTCTTGAGGTCGACAGGCTGTTCGACGTCGGAAGTATGTCCGGATTGAGTTGAGCGGGGTTGCGGC
>CAYSCC010000031.1:0-10333 GCA_964429375.1 uncultured Chakrabartia sp. | reverse complement strand
CATGGCCTTTAATTCCGCAATGGGAATCCAAAGATCGAGTTGAATTCGATCCGTTTCGACGGTCAAGGCGACCGACGAAAGGGCAGGATTTGCCGCGATTTTCCCCGGTTTTTCCAGGTCCATGGCTGTCGCAATGGCCGCTGCCATGGCCACGGCCGATGTGTCAGAACCACCGCGGCCAAGTGTGGTCACTCGGTTGTTCGCGGTCACGCCCTGAAATCCGGGAATCACCGCAACTTCGCCGGTCGCCAGGGCTGCGTTGAGCGCTGTGCAGTCTATGTCCTCGATGCGGGCGGAGGCATGGGCGTCCGTCGTCCGGATCGGCAGCTGCCAACCGAGCCAGCTGCGTGCGGGAACCCCCATTGCCTGCAGCGTCATGGCCAGAAGCCCCGATGTCACCTGTTCGCCGGACGCAACAACCACGTCATATTCGCGAGTGTCATGCAAGGGCGCAGCCTCACGACAGAAATTCACGAGGCGGTCCGTCTCGCCGGCCATTGCTGAAACCACAACTGCGACCTGGTTCCCAGCTTCAACTTCTTTCTTGACCCGTGACGCGACGTTGCGGATCCGTTCAGTCCCCGCCATCGACGTGCCGCCGAATTTCATTACGATTCTGGCCACGAAACATCCCTGCATTACGATTGAAAAGCCCTTTGGCCAAAGGGCGCCGCCCTGTTAGGGAAGGGGTATGGCAAAGGCAAGACGCGCAGCGACGATCAATCCCGCAGAGGCTGAACATTTTGGAGCACTGGCGGCAGACTGGTGGGATCCCAAGGGCTCATCAGCAATGCTGCACAGGCTCAATCCCGTCAGGCTGGCGTATGTGCGCGAGCGCGTAAACCTTCATTGGCGCACGGATTCCCGTGAGCTCCGTCCGCTTGTGGGCAAGTCGGCGATTGACGTCGGATGTGGCGCAGGTCTCATGTGCGAGCCGCTGGCCCGGCTCGGCGCAACAGTGACGGGAATTGATGCCGCTCCAGAAAACATCACGGCGGCACGCAAGCATGCTGACGAGCAGGGTCTGACGATAAGATATGTCGCGGGCGAAGTCGCAGGCCTTGTTGGGCAGTTTGATCTGGTGTGCTCAATGGAAGTGATTGAGCATGTGACCAGTCCGGCGGATTTCATGGTCGCGCTCGCTTCCCGCCTTGCGCCGGGCGGATTGATGATCCTGTCGACTCCGAATCGCACTATGATCTCGCAACTCGCCATGATCACACTCGGAGAGGGGCTTGGGCGCATCCCAAAAGGCACGCATGACTGGAACAGGTTCCTCACACCTGACGAACTCGAGGCCCTGGCTGCGGCTGCGGGCCTCAAGGTCATTGATCGTCATGGAATCGCCTTCAGCGTGTCGGCAGGCTTCCACCTCTCGCAAGACGTGTCTCTCAACTACCTGATGGCGCTGGTGCGAAGCTGAAGTCCGGTGATGAGCCCGGTCGTGCTGCCGGGCCGTCCGGTTCAGAAGTCCACCTTGTCGTAATAGTCGGGCGGCGCCACACCATCCATGCGCTCGTTCAGCAAGGGGCGGAAACTGGGCCGCGACTTGAGCCCGGAATACCAGGCCTTGGTCGGTTCATGGCTGCGCCAGTCAATGCCGCCCAGATAGTCTGCCACAGAAATATGCGCGGCCGCTGCAAGGTCGGCAAGGCTGAGCGTCGCTCCGGCAAGCCAGTTGCGGTGATCAAGGAGCCAGTCGACATAGTCCATCAGCTGGTTTGCGCTCTTCATCGCTTCGCGAAGGGTTGCACCGTCCGGGGTGGATCGATGCAGGATACGTTTGAGCATCCGTTCATGCATCAGTGGGGCAACGACGTTTCCATAAAACTGTTCATCAAACCATGACGTCAAGCGCCTGATTTCGGCACGATTTGCAGCTGTGCCGGAGATCATCGGGGACTTGTCGACCGTTTCCTCGAAATACTCGCAGATGGCGCTCGAGCTCATCACCGCAATGTTCTTGTCACGCTCGACCAGCACAGGAGTCTGCCCGGCAGGATTGAGGTCCAGGAATTCGTCTCTTCGTTCCCAAGGGTATTCGCGAACGAGTTCATAGCCCACGCCCTTTTCACCCAGCAGAAGTCGGACTTTGCGAGAAAAAGGACAGAGAGGGAATTGATACAGAAGCCACATGGAGCGAGAATCCATAGCGGCGACATACCGTCCCGTCACCCTGCTTAATGCACAATCGTGGCCGCCAGCGAACAGGTTCGGCCCGAAGGGGCTGACTTACTGCTCCGACGTTGGTGACTTGCGCTTCGCCAGAATGTCGCGAACGGTTGCCGTCACGGCTTCCTCAACTTTGGGTAGATAGGGCTTGATCCGTTCCTGCATCAAATCACTGGACTCCGACACCATCGCTGGCGTGAGATCGAGAAGCTTCTGACCTGTTGGTGACAAGTAAAAGTCAGTCGCCTCCTGCAATTCTCGGATCGACATCTTGGCGGCGTAGGATACAGCCAGATCGTCGGCAAGTTTGGGCACCAGCTCGTCCAGAATGCGGCTGAGTTCCTCGAACATTGTCTTTCGCACTGCGCTGACCATCTCCGCATCGTCCGCGATTGCTGACTGCTCAAGGTGGCGGCTGAAGCCCGCTTCTGCTCCGATTGCAGCGCCGACTCGAGCATTGCGAACCACCCTTGATGCTTCAAGCATCTGGCGCGCTGCATTGATGCGCAGCGGATCAATGGTGGCAGCGGGACGTGGCGTGGGTGGCTGCTGAGCCAGGGCTGGGGCCGAAATCGCGGCAATCGCTGCCACGCCAAATGCCAGGACGCGCTTCATGTTATTCTCCACCAAACACAAGCGCCGGTTACAGGGTGCGCAACCAGACCAGCGCGACAATTCCAGCGGCAATTCGGTACCAGGCAAATGGCGCAAATCCGTATCGCGTGACGATTGCCATGAATGCCTTGATGACAAGGGCCGCAACAACGAATGAAATCACGAATCCCAGCGCAATATTTGATATGTCGGTCGCGGCTAGCGCCGCACCTTCCTTGTAGAGCGCAAGGGCTGTTGCACCCATCATCGTTGGCACAGCAACGAAGAAACTGAATTCGGCTGCTGTTTTTCTTTCGACGCCGAGCACAAGTGCACCCATGATCGTCGCACCCGAACGGCTGACACCGGGTATCATGGACAGGCACTGGATCACGCCGATCCCGAGTGCAGTCTTCCAGCTCATCCCTTCGACGCTCTCGGTCGAAATCGACTTGGGCATACGTTCGATCACCAGAATCGCAATGCCGCCAAGAATCAGAGCCCATGCCACGACCTCGGGGGCTTCGAGCATCGCCTTGATCAGTTTGTAGGCGATGGCTCCAATGATTGCGGATGGCAGGAAACCAAAAAGAATGTTGCGAACAAAGGCGACCGGACCGTTCTGCCAGCTGAACAAGCCGACCAGAACATCCCAGAAACGGCGCCAGTAAAGAACGATGACCGACAAAATGGCGCCAAGCTGGATGACGATGTCAAATGCGCCGCCCGATCCGTCCTTGAAACCCAGCAAGGCCCCGGCAAGAACCAGATGTCCCGTCGAAGATACTGGCACAAACTCCGTCAAGCCCTCCACAATGCCGAGGAGAATGACGGTGATGACATCGTTCATGCCATCGCCCCAAAGCGGCCGTGCTTGCGATATTGGACAAGCCATGCCGGCGCCACCGCATCCAGCGGCGTGCCCGTTATGCCCAGTGCGGCCAGTCCCTTGGCCTTTGCGCCAACCACATTGTCCTTCTGCAGCATCAGCCACTGATCACGGGTGATCGGGGCGCCTGGCAGCCAGCCCGTCAATGTTGCAAGCAGCTCGGCCAGGCCGTCTGGCACTTCGATCAGAGTGCGCTCCCTGCCAGTCTCCTCCGCAAGCCAGCGGTTGATCTGGCTCATGGTCATCACATCGGGTCCGCCCAGTTCATAGGTCTTGGCGGCATGGGTGCCCGGGTTTTTCACGACCGCGGCCACAGCGCGCGCAACATCCCCCACAAAGACGGGCTGAAACCTCGTCGATCCGCCAATGACCGGCACAGCGGGCAACATGCGGATCAACGCTGCAAAGCGATTCGTGAACTGGTCCTCCTGACCAAAAATGATCGACGGCCGGAGGATGGTCGCCGTCGGAAAGGCGGAGCGCACAGCTGCCTCGGCTGCACCCTTGCTCCTGCCATATGCTGAAGGGCTCTCTGGATCCGCTCCGATAGCAGAGACCTGCACAAAGCACGTAGCGCCAGCGTCTCTTGCAGCCGCGGCTGCATTGGCTGAACCCTGACAATGAACCGCCTCAAAATCTCCTGACAAGATACCAACGAGATTGATGACGGAGTGTGCACCGTCCACGGCATGGCGGAGTGTCTCGGGTCGTGTGACGTCCGAAGCGACATAGGCAATCTGGCCAAGATTTGCCTGCGCCTTGAGAAACCAGCCTCGTTTGGGGTTGCGACTGGCCACACGCACGCGATGGCCATCCCGCAAGAGCGCCTGAACGACATAACGCCCGACAAATCCGTCTCCGCCAAAAACCGTAACCGTTTCGACCATCGCAATGTGCCTGTTTGTTGACCAATCGTGAAAACTGTCCATGCCGCCCGCGCAGCACATTGACAAGCGGCAACCGCCGCCGTAACCGCGCGCCTCGTTCCCATGCGACAACTTTGTCGCCCCGTGCCCAGGTGGTGGAATTGGTAGACGCGCTGGCTTCAGGTGCCAGTGGCCGCAAGGCCGTGGAGGTTCGAGTCCTCTCCTGGGCACCACATACTGCCCCAGATGCCCTCATGGCCATGGCAACGTTTCGTCCCCGGCCTGACTGGCCTTGTTGTCCTGTTACATTTGCGGGTTAACGGTTTCGCGCAGGCGCCCTATTTCCAATGGTTTCTGAATCTGGCTGAGAGGAGCAGGACATGGACTTGGGGCTCAAGGGGAAAAAGGTCATCATGAATGGCGGCGCGCATGGTCTTGGCCTGGCGTCGCTCAGGCATTTCGCCGCAGAAGGGGCTGATGTCGCCTTTTTCTCGCGCAAACAGGACAAGATTGATGCGGCCCGCGAGGCCATTGAAAAGGCAGGAGGCGGGAAAGTCTTTGCTGAAGTGCTTGATATGGCCGGAAATCATGAAGGCTATAAAGCGTGGCTGGCCAAGGCGGCCGACCAGCTTGGGGGCTGCGATATCTTTGTTCATATGGCCAGCTCTTCCGGCACAGGCGGTACAGGCGACTGGCAGGCCGGGCTCGATATGGACATCATGGGCGCTGCGCTCGCGGTTGAAGTGCTGACGCCGGCACTCGTTGCATCAGGCACCGGTTCCATCGTGTTCATGTCGTCGACAGCGGCGCTGGAAACCTTTGTTGCGCCACAACCGTTCAATGCCCTCAAGGCTGCACTCATCACCTATGGCAGCCAGCTTAGTCAGGCACTGGCGGCCAAGGGGGTCCGGGTGAACACCGTTTCTCCCGGTGCCATCTATTATGAAGGTGGGAACTGGGAGACCATCCAAAAGGTCATGCCAGCCCTCTATGAGGGTACGCTTGCGAAGATGCCGACAGGGCGGTTCGGAGAGCCGGAGGAAGTCGCAAAGGCTGTAGTCTTTGTCGCAAGCCCGGCGTGCCCCTATATGACAGGCGCCAACATCGTCATTGACGGAGGATTCACACAGCGCGTCCAGTTCTGATGCGCTGTCGAATCCGCAACATCATGAGGCATTACCATGGCAGGACTTGATCGAGCCACGCTGCTCGACATTTATACGCGTACGATGAAGGTCAACAGGACCGACGAGAAGTTCCGTTCGCTGTTGATGCAAGGCAAGGTCGCGGTGATGTATTACTGCGTGCGGGGTCAGGAACTTGTTTCTGCCGCCGCCATGGCTGCACTCAAGGATGAAGACTATGTCGTCTGCACCTACCGGGGGCAGGGGGAGCAGACGGCAAAGGGCATTCCCGCCGAGAAATGGTGGGCTGAATGTCTGGGCAAGGTCACGGGGACATGCAAGGGCAAGGGCGGCACCATGCATATCACCCACCCTGAAAAAGGAATCATGGTGACAACAGGGGTCGTTGGCTCTGGCTTGCCGATCGCAAACGGTCTTGCCATGGCCAGCCAGAATTCCGGAGACGGCAAGGTAACCCTGGTCAGCTTTGGTGACGGTGCCGCAAACATCGGCGCCTTTCATGAGGCCATGAATATGGCCCAGTTGTACCGGTTACCTGTCATCTTCCTCTGTCAGAACAACCGTTATGGCGAGCATACTGCCTTTGCCGACCATACGCAGAGTGAAACCATTGCCGGGCGCGCTGCCGGCTATGGGATGAGAGGCGTCAGGGTCGACGGCAATGACGTGTTTGAAATGTATCAGGCTGCAAAGGACGCAGTTGATCGTGCTCGTGCAGGCGAGGGTCCAACGCTCATCGAAGCCATGTGCTATCGCATGATGGGACATTTCTTTGGCGCTGACTTTTCATACATGCCCAAGGAACATCTTGCGGAAATGCAGCGTGAAGATCCGTTGCCGAAGCTCCGCGCTGTCATGATCGAGCATCAGTTCGCCGAGGCCGAGCTCGACGCGATTGTGGCGTCCATTGATGCCGAGATTGACGATGCGGTGGCAAAGGCGCTGGCAGCGGACCTGCCAGGGCCGGAAGAACTCCGGATCGACGTTTTTGAGAAGGCGACGGTCTGATGGGCGAAATCACGATGGCTCAGGCGCTGAATCGCGCCATTGATGAGGCTATGGCCGAAGATGCAGGCGTGTTTTGCCTCGGCGAAGATGTTGGCGCCAAACAGGGCGGTGGCGTCTTCAAGATCACTTCAGGATTGACGGAGAAGTATGGCGAAAATCGCATTCGGGCGACGCCAATTTCCGAAACGGCAATCATAGGAGCGGCCGTGGGTGCTGCGCTGGCTGGACAGCGCCCCATTGCGGAAATCAAGCTCATGAACTTTGTCGGCGTGTGCATGGACCAGATCGTCAATCATGCAGCCAAGTTGCGTTTCATGTCAGGCGGACAGACGAATGTCCCGCTTGTGATCCGGACGACAACGGGCGTTGGCGTCGGGTTCGGCGGGCAGCATTCGGACATGCTTGAGGCCTGGTTCGCGCATGTGGCTGGGCTTCATGTGGTCACGCCATCCAATGCTGCCGACGCACAGGGCCTCATGCGGTCAAGCATTGCGTGCAATGATCCGGTCATCTTCATCGAGAATATCCTGTGTTATGGCCTCAAGGCACCTGACCCGGGTCCCGGATATCGTGTGCCGCTTGGGAAGGCGGCAATTGCGCGTGAAGGCGGAGATGTTTCGATCATCACCTATGGCAGGACAGTCCTTGATGCGCTCGCCGTGGCCGCAGAACTCGCAAACGAGCGAATTTCAGTCGAGGTCGTCGATCTGCGCACGATCGCCCCATATGACGAAGCGACGGTTCTGGCCTCTGTCAGAAAAACCGGACGGGCTCTGACATTGCATGAAGCCGTAAGGCCATTTGGGACGGGCGCGGAAATTGCAGCCAATATCCAGGAAAAGTGCTGGGATACGCTGAAGGGACCTGTTCGCCGCATTGGCGGAACCTTCTCCCCGGTGCCTTTTGCGTCTGTACTCGAACAGGCATGGATCCCCAAAAAGGAAGACATCATTGGCCAAATCAAGGCCAGCATGGGGCGTGTCTGAGCCATGGCATCCGAGATTCGTATCCCCAAACTGGGCATGAGCGCGACGGAGATGACCTTGCTCGAATGGATGTTCGCCGACGGTGAACACGTGGAGGCAGGTCAGGTCATCTATACAGTTGAAACTGACAAGAGCACCACGGAAATCGAGGCGCAGACAAGCGGAGTCATTCGCCCGACGGGGGTCGAAGGAGAGGTCTATCAGGTCGGAGATCTGATCGGGACTATCGAGTAGGACACGCTGTCCGGCGAACCTTCTCAGCGCCTTGGGTTAAGTCGGCTGGGTCCAGTCCCAACGCTTGAGCCATTCGCCCATCGTCATGGGAACCACATCGAGGAGCTTGGCTGTTTCAGTTGGATCAACGACCAGCGGGCTCTCCGGCTGCGCGTTGTAGAAGCTGTAGAATTTCGCCATGCCGGCATAGGGTGTACCCGGCAGGATCTCGCGGGTGCCGTTCACAAGTTCGCTCATGTTTGCGGCAAAGTCTTCGGGGGCAAGGCTCATGAACCTGACTGGCTTGCCAATTTCCACCGAAATGAGCTCTGCCACTTCGTCTCCCACTAGCGCTTCCGGCCCTCCGACGGGGACGTGCAGACCGTCGGCCTTGCTCGTTTCCAGGGCCGCTGCCATATATTCTCCAACATCTTCCAGTGCGATCCAGCTGATCTTGAGGGTTGGTTTCGCAGGGTAAGCGAAGATCCCCCGATTGACGATCGATGGCTTTGTCCAGATGCGGATGATGTTGTTCATGAAGACGGTCGGCTCGATGAACACGCAGGGAATGCCCGTCCCTTCAAGGGCGCGTTCAATGTCCCGGCGCCCGTCATGGGCGGTCAGGTCAAGGTCATGGTCGGCGACGAAACAGCTTGTATTGAAGACGATCTTCTTCAAGCCCGAGCCGCGCGCGCCTTCCGCAATGCTTTGGCCAAAGGCTGCTGCCTTGGCGCGATCAAATTCGAACGGAAGATGCATGGCAAGTGCATCCTGACCCTCAAACGCTCGTCTAAGGCTTGCGCTATCTGTGATGTCGCAATGGACGACTGGCAGGCCCAGAAAGGGCGTACCTGCCATCGCATTTGGCCGACGCGCCCCTGCGCTGACCTGAAAGCCGCGCCGCTGGAGCGCATTGACAAGCGGAATGCCCTGATCGGCAGAGGCGCCGAACACAATGACCTTTGAAATCGACATGTCTGCCCCCTTGAATGATCAGGCGGGCAGCTCGCCGTTGATGTACTTCAGCAAGGTCGTCTGGAAGTGGCGAACCCGACTATCCTGATAGGCCCCAAGTTCCATGATGCCATTTCCTGACGCCTTCATGCCTGTCTGGACATGGGGCAGGTTGGCAAGATCCTGGTCAAAGACGTTGGCAAGAGCTGCGCCCATCAGATCCTTTGCCCACGCAAAAGGCTGGTCATCAGGAATGTAGACGCGTTCGACGGCCCGGGGGCGCTTCTGGCCTTTGGGTGTTGGCATCAGCAAGCGGATTTCCATGATGCACCAGTCTGGCGTGTCACCCGGCAGCCAGCGATAGACCAGTGTGGGAAGATAGCCGATCCATGGCGAGAAGTTTGGAAAGATATTGTACGTGAAGTTGTCCAGGATCTCCGCGTCCGACTTGTCCGAATAGTCATAGCCATATTGCGCCGTGAAACCGGCACGGCTGGCTTCCGCAAGAATCTTGCGCGCCTGCAGGGGATCGCTTGGATCAAGTTCCACCTTATCGCCGCTTGCCGTGAAACGGCGATTGGTCTTTGCATCGCTGCCACCCGAAAACTCTGCCATTTTGTCGAGGACATATTGCTGGTCCTTGCCCGACATATGTGGGCTGAGAACGCCAGATGGCGTGATCGCGCGATTGAAGAAGTCGCCATACAGGTCATAGCGGGTGTTGGCATCTCCCAGAAACGGCAGGAGCTGCGGATGCGTCGTGATGGAATGCCAGGCTTCCATGAAGGCCTCGGCCGTGGCTTTCCAGTTGGCTTCGACCTTCTTCGCGACCCACATGCCCGTGTAGCGGTTCTCAAAGTCATAGTTTTCATATTGGTCGAGGACGGGGCCGACCCAGTCCCTGAAATCCGGAATTGTCTTGTTTTCGGTGATCATCACAAAGCCCTGCCAAAGATTGACGCGGACTTCGGGCAGGCTCATGTCCTTGCCTTCCAAGTGCTTGAAATCCCATGCGCATGGAATTTCCTTCAGGGATCCATCATTGTTCCAGGTGAAACCGTGGAAGTTGCAGCGCAATTGGGTGGACGGCCCTGATTTTGTGCGCAACTTGCGCGCGCGGTGGAGGCAGACATTGTAAAAGGCCCTGACGCTGCCATCGCGCTGGCGAACCAACAGGAATGACTTGTCATTGATTTCAAAGACAACCGTATCGCCGGGTTCAGGCAACTCATCTTCACGCGCCGCAAAAAGCCAGACATTTGGCCACATCCGTTCCCTCTCGAGCCTGGCAAAATCGGCACTGATATACGGCTCGATCGCGATCGGGTCGTTCGGCATTTCGATGTTCGATTCCTCGAACAGATAGTCTGGCACCCGGCGCGTGTCGGCTTCAAGCATATCCGTATAGCTCATCGCCGGACAGCGATCCGCGGGCACGATCTTCTTGACTTCATTCATGGAACTGTCCGTCGTCAGAACATTTGGCGCAACTTGCGGCGTAAATTA
>CAYSCC010000030.1:0-10510 GCA_964429375.1 uncultured Chakrabartia sp. | reverse complement strand
CCTTCATCGAGATAAGCCCGTCCAAGCAAATTCTGCGCATAGCTGGCACGTTTGTGGCTTGGATATTTGGCGACGAATTCCTTTAGCTTGACCTGAGCTTCCGGGTACAGCTTGGCTGACCAGAGGCGGAAGCCATATGTGTAGGCATCTTCAATGGCATCGCCTGTTGCTGGAATTTCCACGGCCGCAATTGCTGCCTTGCGGTCAGGGTCCGCCTTTGCAACCGGAACCGGCTTGGCCGGCGTCGGTTGCGTTCCCGCTGCCGTCGATTTGGGGGCAGGGGCCGCACTTGTGTTCGTCGCGACGGGGCTCACTGCGGCTGTTTCCGTTGTCTCCAGCGCCTTCAGGCGTGCATCATATGCACCCAAAGCCTCTTCAAGTTTCCGGATGCGATTTCCGCTCGTTTCGACCTGGCCTGTCAAGGCCTGCAGCTGGGATTCCAGTGCGTCAACACGTGCAGTCAGGTCAGCAACCGGAGACGTTGCCGGGTTGCCGGCAGCCGTGGGAACCGTGCCGGTTCTGACTTCCGGTTCAATTGCGACGCCGTTCGGAAACACCTTTCGCTGGACAGCTGTCATCTCTTTTTCAAGCTTGCCAACACGCTGGGTGAGTGGATCCGACTGCGCGAGCACCGGTCCGGCAGCGACGCTGGCTAGCAAAAGCATGGCGAATGGGAATTTGCGCATCACGGTTCCTCTGTTCTGATCATCTGTGCTTACGGATCGATTCTGTGGCGCACCACACTGCTTCGATCAAGGCTGGGGCTGCGCTGGGGCCGCAGAGTTGGCTTGCGGTGGTGCTTCGGATGGAGGCGGGGCTGCGACCGGAGCAGTGACAGGAGCAGGCGTTGCGGCTTTGGTCTGCGAAGCGCTGGCAGGCGAAACAGTTCGTTCGGCGGCCTGCTTCTTTTCAGTCACGGGTTTGGGCAGTTCAGGTTTCTTGTCCTCAACGGCCTCTGGTTTCGAGTCCGCGACAGTCTGTTCGGCAGCAGGCGCAGTTCGTGCCAGCAGGGCGGCCGCACTGATCCCCACATCCTTCAACGTCCGCTCGGCGGGGCCAAGCGCTGGCACTGCCGAACCGTTGATTGTGACGGCGAGAAGCTGTGCCCGGCCTGTTCGGATCATTGGATTGCTGGCATCAGAAGGCACAACGAAAAGTTCGCCCTTTGCCATCTCTTTTTCAAAAAGCACCTTGTCTGCCGAATCATAGATGCGGACCCAGACCGGCTCGATTGCGGTGAGTGCGACTTCCCCACCAGCTGCAGGCAGAGTCGCAGCTGGTGCCTTCGGCCCAGGTGCGGTCACAGCCACGGGTGTGGGTGCCACCTCAGGCCCTGCCAGCACCATGGTCCGCCAGACGCCATAGCCTATGGCCAGCAGTGCCGCGACAGCTGCTGCTGTCCATGCAAGAGTGCGCGACGGGACGCGGGCAGGGTCGGCATCATCATAGTCCTGAAGTTCAGTCCGGTACCCAAGGCCTTCCTGCCCAAGTTCGATCCGAACCTGCTGGGCCAGCGCATGCTCATCTTCGCCGACTGCCCGGGCATAGGCCTTCACGAAGCCGACACAGTAGGTTGAGGAAGGAAAAGCCGAATAGTCTCCTGCCTCGATGGCGAGCAAATGGCGGAGGGGAATGCGCGTCCGGCTGGCAACATCAGAAAGGTCAAGACCGCCCCGGGTCCTTGCGGCGCGAAGCCTGTCACCGGCCCGCTCAGGGAAAAGTGCCTGTTCCTCTTCGGCGTTGTCGACCACTATGTTCTGTCTCCCGGCCTGTCGCTAGGGCAGGCCGACGCGTTTGTTTCAATGCAGACATATTCTGTCAACGCCGGAATGGCAAATGCGGGCCAATGACAGCAACTAAGGCGACGCGCCGGTTCTTACGTCCGACAGGACGGTTTTCAATGCAGGGAAAGCTGACGTGGCACGATGTCCCTCAGCCAGTCGACAACGGCGGCTACCCTGGCAATCCGTCGTGCGTCGCGGTGAACGACCATCCAGAAGCTGCGGGTAATTTCGGCGCTGTCCGCCATGATGCGGATCAGTCCGGGGTCCTGGAGGCCAATGAACAAAGGCAGGACGCCAATGCCGCTGGATGCATGAATCATGGCATGCTGGACATTGATGCTTGAACTGCTCAGGCTGGGTTCAAGCTTGTTTCCGATTTCGACAAGATAGCGAAGTTCGTCCGAATAAATGAAGTCAGGCGCGTATCCGATAATCGGATGCCGACCGAGGTCCTCACCGGATGTCGGCTCTCCATGCCTTTGAAGATACTCAATCGAGGCAAAGAGCCCCAGCCGATAACTGGAGAGCTTGCTGGCTACCAGATGGCCTCGTGCCGGCCTTGCCAGCGTAATCGCCAAGTCTGCTTCACGCTTTGAAGGATTGAGAAATCCGTTTGTCGTCACCAGCTCAAGCGTGATCTCTGGGTGCAGTTCCCGGAAGTCGGGCATGTTCCGGGCGACGATCCAGGTTGCAAGGCCTTCCGACATGCTGATCCGCACCAGTCCCTTGAGGCGGCTCCGTTCACCGGTCAGCGTACCTGTGGCAACACCAATGGCTTGCTCTGCGGCTTCTGCCTGCACCAGCAGCTTCTGGCCATGGCTGGTGAGCACAAGACCGGTGGAGCCAGATTCGAACAGGCTGCTTTTGAGATCACCCGCAAGCCTGTCCAGCCTGCGGCTGACGGTTGTCGGATCAATTCCGAGCTTGCGCGCGGCATCAGAAACTGTCCTTGATCGCGCTGCGGCGAGGAAGATTCGCAGATCATCCCAATGCATGTTCGTCCCATCGGCAAAATTGCAGCACGTCACTGCAATTTTTGCGTATTGAATGCAAATATCCTGCTTCGCTAAGGGGCAGCAGCATTGATAAGGAGTTGATTGTCATGCGGCAGATTGATCATTTCATTTCCGGCGGTGCCGGAGCAGTGGCCAAGCGCTTCGGCGATGTGTTTGATCCGAACAACGGGACTGTGCAGGCCCAGGTTGCGCTGGGCGATGCGGCTGTGCTCGAGCGGGCCGTGCAGGCCGCCCTTGCCGCGCAGCCGGCATGGGCCGCGACCAATCCGCAACGGCGTGCGCGCGTCATGTTCAACTTCAAGGCGCTGGTCGAAGCCAATATGGACGAGCTGGCGAACATGCTCTCGAGCGAGCACGGCAAGGTGATTGCTGACGCAAAGGGCGACATTCAGCGCGGGCTTGAAGTCATCGAGTTCTGCTGCGGCATCCCCCACGTCCTCAAGGGCGAATATACCCAAGGAGCTGGTCCCGGCATCGACGTGTATTCGATGAGGCAGCCGATCGGCATCGGTGCGGGCATCACGCCGTTCAATTTTCCTGCAATGATTCCGCTCTGGATGTCTGGCGTTGCAATCGCCACGGGCAATGCCTTCATCATCAAGCCGTCCGAGCGTGATCCATCCGTGCCGGTGCGGCTCGCAGAACTGTTCATCGAAGCCGGACTGCCGGAGGGGATCTGTCAGGTCGTGCAGGGCGACAAGGAAATGGTCGATGCCATTCTCGACCATCCTGCGATTGCCGCGGTCAGTTTTGTGGGGTCGTCGGACATTGCCCATTATGTGTATCAGCGCGGCGTGGCGGCCGGAAAACGTGTGCAGGCAATGGGTGGAGCCAAAAACCACGGGATTGTCATGCCGGATGCGGACCTGGATCAGGTCGTCAACGATCTGGCAGGCGCCGCCTTTGGTTCGGCCGGGGAGCGGTGCATGGCGCTTCCTGTGGTCGTGCCCGTCGGCGATGAAACGGCCGACCGGCTGAAGGCCAAGCTCATTCCGGCGATCGAAGCCCTGAAGGTGGGTATTTCGACTGATAATGAGGCGCACTATGGCCCGGTGGTCACCGCTGCGCACAAGGCCAAGGTCGAAGGCTGGATCCAGACCTGCATTGATGAAGGTGCAGAGCTTGTGGTGGATGGTCGCGGCTTCAAGCTTCAGGGGCATGAGGACGGCTTTTTCATCGGGCCGACGCTTTTTGACCGGGTTACGACCGACATGTCGTCATACAAGGAAGAGATTTTCGGCCCCGTCCTCCAGATGGTGCGTGCGGCTGATTTCGAGACTGCGCTTTCGCTGCCGTCGAGGCATCAATATGGCAATGGCGTCGCGATCTTCACCCGCAACGGCCATGCCGCGCGCGAGTTTGCTGCACGCGTCAATGTTGGCATGGTGGGCATCAACGTGCCAATCCCGGTGCCGGTCGCGTATCATACATTTGGCGGATGGAAACGCTCCGCGTTCGGAGACACCAACCAGCACGGCATGGAAGGGGTAAAGTTCTGGACCAAGGTCAAGACTGTCACAGCCCGCTGGCCCGATGGCTCTCCGGATGGCGGCAATGCATTTGTCATTCCGACAATGGGGTGACATTGGGGTAACCATGACCAATCAATTCGACCTGACCGAGGACCAGCGTGCGATCCAGGATATGGCGCGCAAGTTTACCGCGGACAACATCACGCCCTTTGCGTCCGAGTGGGATGAAAAGCACATATTCCCGCGCGAAACGATCAAGGCGGCGGCAGAGTTGGGGTTTGCCTCGATTTATGTGTCGGAGGAATCGGGCGGCATTGGCCTTGGCAGGCTTGAAGCCGCATTGATCATGGAAGCCATGGCCTATGGTTGCCCGTCGACGAGTGCATTTATCTCGATCCACAACATGGCCAGCTGGATGATCGACAGGTTCGGGTCCGATACGGTCAAGGCAAAATACCTGCCCGATCTCGTCGGTATGGAACGAATTGCATCCTATTGCTTGACCGAGCCCTCATCCGGCTCCGATGCGGCGGCCTTGAAGACAAGGGCCGTTCGCGACGGGGATTACTATGTTGTGACGGGTTCGAAGGCCTTTATTTCAGGCGGCGGCGAAAACGAAGTCTATGTCACCATGGTCCGTACTGGAGAAGATGGCCCCAAAGGCGTGTCCTGCCTGGTCATCGAAAAGGATATGGATGGCGTGAGTTTTGGTGCGAACGAGCGCAAGCTCGGTTGGCATTCCCAGCCCACGGCGCAAGTCAATTTCGATGCTGTGCGTGTTCCTGTGGATAACCTTGTGGGTGGAGAAGGGGAAGGTTTTCGCATTGCCATGATGGGCCTGGATGGCGGCCGACTCAATATTGGCGCATGCTCGCTGGGTGGCGCCCAGCGCTGCCTTGACGAAGCCATCAGCTATACCAAGGAGCGCCAGCAGTTTGGCAAGCCGATTGCCGAGTTCCAGAATACCCAGTTCATGCTGGCCGATATGGCGACGGATCTGGAGGCGGCACGTGCTCTGCTCTATATGGCGGCCTGTAAGGTGACGGCCAATGCGCCTGACAAGACAAGGTTCGCGGCCATGGCAAAACGTTTGGCCACAGACAATGGATCGAAGATCGTCAATGATGCGCTCCAGCTTCATGGCGGGTACGGTTATCTTCAGGACTATCCGATCGAGCGCTTCTTCCGCGATCTAAGGGTTCATCAAATTCTTGAAGGGACCAATCAGGTGATGCGCATGATTGTAGGCCGGGAGCTGACACGCCAATGACAGAAGCAATCCTGGCGCGCATCGAAGGCAAGGCCGGCCGGATCAGCCTGAACCGCCCTGCAGCGCTCCATGCGCTCAATGTGGACATGGTCCATGGCATGACGGCCTGCCTCCAAGGCTGGGCTTCCGATCCACAGGTCGGCTGCATCATGATCGATCATTCCGAAGGTCGCGGATTTTGCGCAGGCGGCGACATTCGCTTCCTGCAGGAATCAGCCCTGAAAGGCGGCTTGGAAGGACGCCGGTTCTTCCACGACGAATATCAGCTCAACCACCTGCTTTTTGAATACCAAAAGCCGGTAGTGGCCTTCATGGACGGGATCACCATGGGGGGAGGGGTTGGAATTTCCCAGCCGGCAAGGTTCCGCATCGCAACAGAAAACACGCGTTTCGCGATGCCTGAAACCGGAATTGGCCTGTTTCCTGACGTAGGTGGTGGATGGTTCCTGTCCCGCCTCGAAGGACGGATTGGTCGTTTCCTCGCGTTGACTGGCGCACGGCTTGATGGGGCTGAATGCCTGGCCATTGGGCTTGCAACGCACTATTTGCCCGCTGACGCGCTCGCAGAGGCGAAAGAGCGGATTGCAGAAGATCCTGAACGCATCGAAGGCATTTTGGGGCAGCTGTCGGTCAAGCCACCGCATGCCCGCATCGTCGAGAATGTTCCCCTGATCAACCGGCTGTTTGCGTCTGACCGTTATGAAGACATTCTGGCAGCGCTTGAGGATGATGGGTCCGAATGGGCGGCCAAAGAGCTGGCGACGCTTTCAACCAAATCTCCCCAGACCTGCAAGGTCGCGCTCCGGCAACTGGCCATGGGCGCCGAGATGGAAACATTCGCGGACAATATGGTGATGGAATACCGGATCGGCTCGCGTGTTCTTGTCCGCCACGATTTCATCGAAGGCGTGCGCGCCGTCATCATTGACAAGGATAATGCGCCCAAGTGGAATCCTTCGGCGCCCGAGGGCGTGACGGATACGTTGCTTGACGAAATTTTTGCGCCGCTGCCGGCCGAAGAGGAGTGGAAGCCACTATGAGTTTTGAAACAATCCTGGTTGAGAAGAAGGGGCCCGTCACGCTCATCACGCTCAACCGGCCCCAGGCCCTGAATGCCTTGAACAGCCAGGTGCTTGCCGAACTGATTGAGGCGTTCGCAGCCTTTGACGCCGATCCTGAGCAGCGATGCGCGGTCCTGACCGGATCAGAAAAGGCATTCGCGGCCGGCGCAGACATCAAGGAAATGCAGAGCCAGTCCTTTGCGGACATGTACGGCGCCAATTTTTTCGCTGGATATGAACGCGTCACTGCGACGCGCAAGCCCTGGATTGCCGCAGTGTCGGGGTTTGCGCTTGGTGGCGGTTGCGAGCTTGCGATGATGGCGGACTTCATCATCGCCGCAGACAATGCCAAATTCGGTCAACCCGAAATCAAGCTTGCCGTGACGCCCGGCATGGGCGGCTCGCAACGTCTTACGCGTGCGATCGGAAAGGCGAAATCGATGGAAATGTGTTTGACTGGCCGGATGATGGATGCCGCAGAAGCCGAACGTTCGGGATTGGTGGCCCGCGTCGTTCCGGTGGCGGACCTCCTGTCGGAAGCGACGAAAGTTGCCGAAACCATCGCAGGGATGGCGCCGCTGGCCACCATTGCGACAAAGGAAATGGTCAATGCAGCGTTTGAAATGACCCTGCAGCAAGGGGTCGTATTCGAACGTCGGCTGTTTCATGGGCTGTTCGGCAGCGCGGACCAGAAAGAAGGCATGGCGGCTTTCGTCGAAAAGCGGCCGGGGAACTGGACAGGAAAATGAGCAGGATCGCATTTATAGGCCTCGGCAATATGGGCGCCGGGATGGCTGCCAACCTTGTGAAGGCAGGGTACGACGTCAACGCGTTCGACCTGGTTGAAGCGGCGCGCGCGCGCGCCGCGGACAATGGGTGCACGACCTTTTCCAATGTGCGCGATGCCGTCGCCGGCGTCGATGCAGTTGTGACGATGCTGCCCAACGGGACGATCGTGGAATCAGTCTTTGCGAATGACGTGCTTGGCCACGCGCCAGCCACGGCAATTCTCCTTGACTGTTCCACCATTGATGTTGCCACTGCACGCAAGGTCTGCGCCGATGCGGCGGCCAAAGGCTATGACATGGTCGATGCACCCGTCTCCGGTGGGATTGCCGCTGCCAATGGTGGAACATTGACGTTCATGGTGGGAGGTACGGACACGGCCTTCAAAAGGGCTGAGCCGATCCTCTCCTGCATGGGCAAAGCGGTTATCCATGCCGGAGAAAGCGGGGCAGGGCAGGCGGCAAAGATTTGCAACAACATGCTCCTCGGTGCATCAATGATTGCAACGTGCGAGGCCTTTGCGCTCGCCCGCAAGCTGGGGCTCGATCTTCAGACCTTCTTTGATATTTCGTCCAAGGCTTCGGGCCAGAACTGGTCAATGACGAGCTATTGTCCGGTTCCGGGCGTGGGGCCACAGACGCCTGCAGACAATGGGTATCAAGGGGGGTTTGCAACGGCGTTGATGCTCAAGGACCTCAAGCTTGCAATGGAAGCCGCACAATCTGTTGACGCCGAGGTGCCTATGGGCCATCGCGCAGCCGAACTCTATCAGGCATTTGCAGATGCGGGATCGGGGGGGCTGGATTTCTCGGCCATTATCAAAACCCTTGAATAGGGAATGCGAGGAGCAAAGGCGTGACATCTCCCATTCTTGTTGAGCGGCAAGGCGCGGTTCTGACAGTGACCCTCAATCAGCCGGAGCGGCGGAATCCGATTTCGGACCAGGTGATGGTTGAGGCGCTTCTCTCCGCAATGGCAGATGCCGATGCTGATATCGGGATCCGCGCCGTCATTCTGACGGGCGCTGGATCTGCCTTTTCGTCTGGCGGTGACCTCAAGCAGATGAAAGCCGGATCCGGACTGCGCGCGGCATTGCCTGCGCAGACCCGTCGGAACTACAAGTCGGGCATCCAGAAATTGCCCTTGGCGTTTCAGGCACTCGAAGTGCCCGTCATTGCAGCCGTCAACGGACCAGCAATTGGCGCGGGCCTTGATCTGGCGACGATGTGCGACATCCGCATCGCAGCGGAGAGTGCGAAATTCGCCGAGAGTTTTGTGAAGGTCGGCATTGTCCCCGGCGATGGCGGTGCCTGGCTCCTGCCGAGGATTGTCGGTTTCTCGAGAGCGACCGAGCTGGCGCTGACGGGGGAAATGTTCGATGCACAGGCTGCGCTGGCATATGGGCTTGTCTCGCACGTGGTGCCGGACGACCAGCTCGTGGACAAGGCGATGGAGATTGCCCTCAAGGTTGCGGCCAATCCGCCCCATGCCGTTCGGATGACAAAAAGGCTCCTGCGGGCGGGGCAGACGGCAACGCTTGCAAATATTCTTGAAATGTCTGCCGCGATGCAATCGCTGGCCCATGCCACAAAGGACAATGATGAGGCCATTGACGCCTTCATCGAGAAGCGCGCGCCTGCGTTTCGCGGCGAATGAATTTCGATAACCTCACGCTGTCGAAGCTACCTGACGAGGACCAGGCCCTCCGCCCTGCAATTCGTGAACTGATTGCCGCCCATGTTGCCGAAATGCCGTTATACAAACGCGCGCGGACCTGGATGGGCGGGGATGCCCTTTTCAGTCGGGCGATGGGGCGTGCAGGCTTTCTTGGCCTGACGTTGCCACGAAAATATGGCGGAGCCGAACGGGGGCCACTCGCCAGATTTGTCATTGTCGAGGAATTGCTCTGTGCGGGAGCGCCTGTTGGCATGCACTGGATCGCAGACCGCCAAAGTGCGCTCGTGATTCTGAAGTTCGGCACCGAAGCACAGCGCGAGAAATTTTTGCCCAGCATCTGCCGGGGTGAACTGTATTTTTGTATCGGGATGAGCGAACCGGGATCCGGTTCCGACCTCGCCTCGGTTCGCTCTCATGCCGAAAGGACGGAGAGCGGCTGGCGTCTCAATGGCCAGAAGGTCTGGACGTCCGGCGCTCATCATGCAGACTATATGATTGCGCTTGTCCGGACATCCGGATCAGCGTCCGATCGCCAGCGCGGATTGTCGCAATTGCTTGTCGATATGAAGGCCCCTGGTGTCACGATTCGGCCGGTTCCGGATCTCAACGGGGATCATGACTTCAACGAAGTCTTCTTCGACAATGTGGATTTGCCGGGCGATGCCTTGCTTGGCGAGGAGGGTGCGGGCTGGGAACAGGTGACGGCCGAACTCGCATTCGAACGCAGTGGGCCCGAGCGCATCTATTCGAGTGCGGTGCTCCTCGATGCATGGATTCAGCATGTTGCCAATCAAGAGCCAAGCGAAGCAAGGCAGCGGCTCGTCGGCGCGCTGACAGCGCAGCTTGCCGTGCTGCGCGAATTGTCGGTTGCAGTCACCACGAGGTTGGCCGCTGGCGAACAGCCGGTCGTTGAGGCATCGCTGGTCAAGGACCTTGGGGCGACATTTGAGCAGTCGGTTCCGACCTTGATCGCCGATGACCTTGCGAGCCACCCGGACGAGGTTGTGAATCCGGAGTTGTGGCGCGCAGTGACAACGTTGCTGCATATCGCGCCTGCCTTTTCGTTGCGTGGCGGCACGCGCGAAATCCTGCGCGGGATCATAGCGCGCGGAATGGGGCTTCGCTGATGGACGACATTCTTGGGCCGTTTGAACAGATGCTTGCGTCCGTCTCGGGTCGGCATGTCACGGCTGAGGCCCAGTGGATGGCCATTGAGAACTCCGGTTTTCTTGATGCACTGGTCGCGGAGGAATCTGGAGGGGCAGGGCTGTCGCTTGCTGATGTGGAGCCGCTGATCCGCGCTGCTGGCCGAAATGCGATTGAGGCTCCGGTTGCAGAAACCATGGCCAAGCGGGCCTTGGGCGTCGAAGCTCTTGACCGCCCACTGGCGGCAGTCCTTGCTGTCGCAGAAATCGCCGGTCTCGCAGAACGGGTTCTGGACATG
>CAYSCC010000029.1:0-10562 GCA_964429375.1 uncultured Chakrabartia sp. | reverse complement strand
GTGACCCCTGTGTCCGGGTTTTGTCACCATCAGGTCATCAGTTGGCCAGGGCGACCGCGCCAGACTTGGCAACGAGCTGAGAATGGGCATCGCGCACGACTTCGTTGTAGCAGGCCCGGCCCAGCATGAAGGATGACAGGCTGCGATCGCCTTCAACGAAGCACACCTGTTCGGCAGCGAATGAAATTCGGCGCGCGAGCCGTGCACGACCTTCTGTACTTGTCAGATCGAGATCTGCTGTACGTATGGAGCTGCTTGATGGCGACGCCATGGCTGGCAAAGATGCGGAAAGGCTGAACAGTGTGGCCAGGATGAGAGCTGACTTTCTCATAACATATCTCCTCAATTCTTGGTTGTGCCGCAACGGAGTAAGGGATGGGGGACGTCACGGCACAAACAAGGAGTTAGCCGGAGATCGCGCTGCGCGCCTGCGAAGTTCGATGAAAGAGTGTGTGTATTAGACAAATAACACAGAATAGCGATGGTTGGCCAAATTCCGCCGACGAGCGGCAGTTCCCAGTCGACGAACCGCAGCGGAATTTTCTCGGGAACAGATATCACGCCCACTTGCGTCAGACGAACATATATGGAACAGGTTGGCCATGTTGACTCACATTTCCGTGCGCGGCGCCCGAGAACACAATCTCAAGAACGTGGATGTAGATATTCCGCGTGATACTCTGACGGTCATTACCGGGCTGTCAGGTTCGGGGAAGTCGAGCCTGGCCTTTGATACCATCTATGCCGAAGGGCAGCGTCGTTATGTCGAAAGCCTGTCGGCTTATGCGCGGCAGTTTCTTGAAATGATGCAGAAGCCGGATGTCGACCACATTGAAGGTCTTTCTCCGGCAATCAGTATCGAGCAAAAGACAACCAGCCGGAACCCGCGATCCACAGTCGCGACGGTTACCGAGATTTATGACTATATGCGCTTGCTCTGGGCAAGGGTCGGCATTCCCTATTCACCCGAAACTGGCCTGCCGATTACCGCGCAGACAGTCAGCCAGATGGTTGATCGGGTTATGGCCCTGCCTGAGGGAACACGGGCCTACCTGCTAGCTCCCGCCGTTCGCGGACGAAAAGGGGAGTATCGCAAGGAACTCGCCGAATGGCAGAAGGCCGGGTTTACACGGGTTCGCATTGACGGGCTTTTCTTTGACATCGAGGATGCCCCTGCGCTCGACAAGAAGTACAAGCATGACATCGAAATCGTGGTTGACCGGATCGTCGTCAGAGATGGCATTGAGACGCGCCTTGCTGATTCCTTTGAAACAGCGCTCAAACTGGCGGATGGTCTTGCCTATCTCGATCTCGCCGATGCCTCGCCGGATCTGGTTGATGCAAAGACTGTCCATGGTGACAATGCACCGCCAGGGCGCATAGTCTTTTCGGAGAAATTTGCCTGCCCGGTTTCTGGCTTCACCATTCCGGAAATTGAGCCAAGGCTCTTCAGCTTCAATGCTCCGCAAGGGGCATGTTCTGCCTGTGATGGCCTGGGTGAGAAGCTCTATTTCGATCCCGAGCTCATTGTCCCCAACGAAACCTTGTCAATCAAGGCCGGGGCGATCGTGCCCTGGGCCAAGTCCAATCCACCCAGCCCTTATTACATGCAAGTGTTGGCAAGCCTTGCGCGACACTATGATTTTTCGCTGGAGACGCCCTGGAAAGACCTTCCCGCATCCGTTCGGGACGTGATCCTGAACGGCTCGGGAGGAACAGTGATCCGGCTGACCTTCCAGGACGGACGAAAATCCTATGACGTAAACAAGTCCTTCAATGGTGTTGTCGGCAATCTCAATCGGCGCCTGCTGCAGACGGACAGTGCGTGGATGCGGGAAGAGCTGGCAAAATACCAGGCATCTGCGCCGTGTGAGACATGTGGCGGCGCGCGGCTGAAGCCGGAAGCACGTGCGGTGAAGATTGCAGGAGAAGATATCAGCATTTCAACCCGCCGGAGCGTTGTGGACGCGCTGCACTGGTTCAGCACGCTCAATGAAAAACTGAATGAACAGCAGCAGCAGATCGCGAGAGCGATCCTGAAGGAAATCAATGAACGCCTCGGGTTTCTCAACAATGTTGGGCTCGATTATCTGAACCTCAATCGGACATCTGGCACACTTTCGGGGGGTGAGAGCCAGCGAATCCGGCTGGCCAGCCAGATCGGGTCAGGTTTGTCCGGTGTCCTCTATGTCCTTGATGAGCCGAGTATTGGCCTGCATCAGCGCGACAATGAACGGCTGCTTGAAACTCTCAAGCGGCTGCGTGATCTAGGCAATACCGTGATCGTCGTCGAACACGATGAAGACGCCATTCGCACCGCAGACTATATCATCGACATGGGACCCGGGGCAGGTGTTCATGGCGGCAAAGTGGTTGCGCGAGGATCGCTGTCTGACATTGAGGCTGCCGAAGACAGCCTGACAGCAGACTATCTTACCGGACGGCGCGAGATACTTGTTCCCAGGAAGCGACGAAAGGGAACCGGCAAGACGCTGACAGTCAAGGCGGCACGCGAAAACAATCTGCGAAACGTGACAGCCTCTATCCCTCTGGGAACTTTTACATGCGTGACAGGTGTTAGCGGCTCCGGCAAGTCGAGCCTCACGATCGATACGCTTTATGCAGCGTCAGCCAGGGCTCTCAATGGAGCCCGGGTTGTCTCCGGAAAGCACGACGGAATTGATGGCCTGCAATATCTCGACAAGGTGATCGATATTGATCAGTCGCCCATAGGGAGAACGCCGCGATCCAACCCGGCCACCTACACTGGTGCATTCACGAATATCCGTGATTGGTTTGCCGGCCTGCCGGAAAGCGGTGCGCGTGGTTACAAGCCAGGTCGCTTCAGTTTCAATGTCAAGGGCGGCCGCTGCGAGGCTTGCCAGGGTGACGGCGTCATCAAGATCGAGATGCACTTCCTTCCGGACGTTTATGTCCAGTGCGATGTCTGCCATGGCAAGCGCTACAATCGTGAAACGCTGGAAGTGAAGTTCAAAGGCAAGTCGATTGCTGACGTTCTGGACATGACGGTTGAAGACGCGGTCGAGTTTTTCAAGGCTGTTCCTTCGATCCGAGACAAGATGGCCATGCTGGCCGAAGTAGGGCTGGGCTATGTCACCGTTGGTCAGCAGGCCACGACTCTTTCGGGTGGCGAGGCGCAGCGCGTGAAGCTCGCCAAGGAACTCAGCCGACGCGCAACCGGTCAGACTCTCTATATCCTTGATGAACCCACCACAGGGCTGCATTTCGAGGATGTGCGGAAGCTTCTGGAAGTGCTTCATGCCCTGGTCGAACAGGGCAATACAGTGGTCGTGATCGAGCATAATCTTGATGTGATCAAAACCGCTGACTGGATTCTTGACCTTGGGCCGGAAGGTGGCGTGAAGGGCGGAGAGCTGATTGCCGAAGGAACGCCAGAACAGGTCGCCGCAAACCCGCGAAGCTATACCGGAGGATATCTCAAGCCGCTTCTCGAGAAAGGCAAGACGGCCGCAGCGACAGAATTGGAGCTGGATGCAGCGGAATAGGTGAGGGCATTTCCGTTCATGCTGGTCATTCCAGCCTTTCAGAACAACCCAAGCTGGCGCCCACCCGAATCCTCCTTGAATTCCAGCCGCACCTTGCGCGCTGCATCCACGGCATTCCTGTAATGCACAGATCCGAACCGTTCCGCATCTTCAAAGGGCAAGGGAGCCCATTCTTCGCCAGGATAAACAGCGTTGTAGATTGCGCGCGCTGCGTTGCGGAGCTCGGTATCGTGGTGCATGTCGGCCTCCCTCGCCGGTTTGCGGGTCAATTCTGCAGACGCGTGTCGATCCAGTGCCCACGGCGCAGCGGGGCATGAATACATCAGTCCTGCAGACGGATAGACGTTGTTTGATCCCTGTTTGTTCCATCGTCAAGCAGGATTTTGGCAACAACGGATATACGGAATAAATGGCCGTTCCCGAGGCTGGATTCAGTCGTTCGGACGCCGTTCGCGTGGGCGGTTGACGATAGTCGTGATCGCAGCGGCAGCAATCTCGGTGGCTAACAGGCCCTTCAACGCGTCTATCAACCCGTTGCCTTCACGCCGCAATTCCTTTGGAATCTTGACGTTGCCGATTTTCTTCGGGATTTTCAGCGTCGCTGTCTTGGCCCGTTTTGCTGCCTTGCGAGCCTTTTTTCCGTCTTTTGCCATCTTGAAATCCACGCTTCGACTGTGTGTATTATCTATATAATACACAATCAGCGAAAATTCAAGATGGCTAGTTGCGCGGCGACGTTGCTGGTGCTGCAGGCGGCGTGGCAGCGGCTGTCCGGCGTGTCGGGAAGGACGGGTTGTGGGCCGGCGGCGCAGGCTGATCGGGGTTGGTCGCCGGATTCGTCGGTGCTGCCGCAACAGGGGCCGGAGCAGGGGGCGCAATATAGGCAGGCGCTGCGGCCTGCGCGGCCTTTGCCGCCGCCTGCTCCGCTGCGAACGGTGTTTCAGGCTCGCCCTGATCCGGGTTTTCGGGCTCTGCAGGGTCCGGGGCCATGATTGCTGTTGGATCAGGCTGGGTTATCGCGGGAAGAGGTGCCGGAGCGGCGGCGGATTCAAACCCAGGTTCCGGGCCCGTCACAGCTGGCTGCGATTCGGATTGTCCTTGTGACCGTAATCCCGTGACTGTCCCGATCGCCATCGCAATGCCGAAAAGTGCAAAGGCTGCCATGACAATGAATGCCGCAAAGGAGACACTCACCTGTCGCGTTTCGGTTTCTGGCGTTGGGCCTTCGAACTTCATGCCGTGAAGCCTTAGCAATGAAGACTTAATGATCGGTTGCATTGACAGCAATGTCAGTTGAACCGCTCCTCGCACTGTGCCATCGCGTCAGGTGAAAGCGATAGGAGAACACAATGAACTTCCAGTTTTCGGAAGAAGCCGAAGCACTACGGGACGAAGCACGCAAATTCCTGGTCGCGGAATCTGGCCGGGAAAAGGCACGTGCGGTGATGAACGGAGATTCAACCCATGATGCGGAGCTCTGGTCCCGGATTGCTGAGCTGGGCTGGACAGGGCTGCGGATTCCCGAAGAACACGGTGGTCTGGGCTTGTCAGTTCTCGAGCTTTGCGTGCTGGCTGAAGAAGTGGGTCGTGCGCTGTCACCAGTGCCCTTCACGTCGTCGGTCCTGATGGCCACGGAACTGCTGTTGGCCAGTGGCCATGACGGTGCACAGGCTCAATGGCTGCCAAAGCTGGCGGACGGATCCGCGATCGGCACAGTCGGCTTGATGGAAGGTGGGGCAACGAGGCCAGACGGTTTGCCAAGACTCGCGTGTTCGGGTGATCGCCTTACGGGCAACAAACTCCCCGTTGCGGACGGGCTGGCTGCGCATTTCGCGATTGTTTCAGCGCATGACGAAGCAGGCGCGCTCATTCTGGCGCTTGCCGACCTCTCGGCAAATGGTGTGACCAGAACCCCCTGCGAAACAGTAGATCTGGTGCGCAAATCTGCACAGATCTCGTTTTCCGGGACTCCTTGTACGGTGCTTGCCCGGGGGGCAGATGCTGAACGTCTGCGTGCCCGGCATTTGCAGGGAACCGCGGTGCTCCTCGCTTTTGAAGGGCTCGGAAGCGCCGATGCAGCCATGGAAATGGCTGTGGACTATGCGAAGGAGCGTGTCGCGTTCGGCAGGCGCATTGGCGGCTATCAAGCCGTGAAGCATCGCTGCGCAGACATGTATATCAAGAACCAGCTTGCTCGGAGCCATGCCTATTATGGTGCATGGGCCTTGCTGACAGGCGCTCCCGAACTTGCCCTTGCAGCCGCAGGCGCACGGGTCGCTGCGATCGACGCGCTGCAATTTGCGGCGGAAGAAAATGTGCAGCTGCATGGCGGCATCGGCTTCACCTGGGAAAGCGATTGCCAGTTCTTTTATCGCAGGGCCCGCCTGTTGGCCCTCAGTCTGGGTTCCCGCACATTCTGGTCCGATCAACTGGTCCGATCACTTGAACAGCGCAATACTGACCTTGCGGCTTGAGGAGAAATACAATGGACTTTGAGGATACCCCCGAAGAATCCGCGTATCGCGCGAAGGTTCGTGACTGGCTTGCTGCCAATGCGGCAGAGTACAAGACGCCCTATGAAGGGGCTGTCGATCTGGTCGTGCGCGGAAAGGCGTGGCAAGCCAAGAAATATGCCGCGGGTTATGTTGGCATCACCTGGCCAAAGGCACTGGGTGGGCAGGGTGGCACGCCCATGCAGCAGATCATCTTCAATCAGGAAGAGAGCAAATACTGGGTACCGGCGGGCATTTACGCGATCGGCCTCGGCATGTGCATTCCGACCGTCTTTACTCATGGCAGGCCGGAGATCATCCAGCGCTACGTACCAGTTGCGATGAAGGGCGAGGAAATCTGGTGCCAGCTCTTTTCGGAACCGGCTGCGGGATCCGATCTTGCAGGCATTCGGACAAAGGCCGAACGCGACGGCGATGACTGGGTTATCAACGGCCAAAAGGTCTGGACGTCAGGGGCCCATCGCGCTGACTACGGCATTATCGTGACCCGGACGGACCCGACGCAGCCCAAACACAAGGGCCTGACGATGTTCATCATCGACATGAAGGCACCTGGTGTTGAAGTTCGCCCCATCAAGCAGATGGCAGGCGCCAGCGAATTCAATGAAGTCTTCTTCACGGATGTTCGCATTGCCGACGACCACAGACTCGGTGACGTTGGCGATGGCTGGCGGGTTTCGCTGACCACGCTCATGAATGAACGCCTCGCTGTGGGCGGAAAGCCCACGAATTCACCCGATGCCCATTCGCTTATTGAGCTTGCGCGGGCCATCGACACTGAGGACGGCAACATGCTGGAGCAGAGCCACGTCCGCCAGAAAATTGCCGATGTCTACATCCAGGACCGCGGCATTTCTCTGACGCGAATGCGGACGATGTCAGCCATTTCTTCTGGCCGGACTCCCGGACCGGAATCCAGCATCTCAAAAGTCGTGGTCGCCAAATTGATGCAGGATATGGGCAGCTTTGCAGGAGACATGGCGGAAAGCGCGGGACTGCTGATGGGCGGCGATGCTTCCGACCTGCCGCACCTGGAGGCCCTGCGCCAAGGATATTTCTGGTCAGCAGGGCTGCGCATCGCGGGCGGAACCGACGAAATTCTGCGGAATATCATTGCGGAGCGTGTTTTGGGCCTGCCTGGCGATATCCGCCCAGACAAGTCGGTTCCCTTCAATGAACTGCACAAGGTCGTCAGTTAGGGAGTGACAATGTTGAACACGTTGGGTGGTGATTCAATCGCCGCCTGAAGTGCCTCGATTGCGGTACGGTCCCCATCGACCTTGAGTCCTGCCGCTTCAAGCTGCGCAATCGGCAGCTTGAGGAAGAACAGGCCAAGGAAAAGCTGGCGTGGACCCGACAGTGTCACTGCCGGACTCGCATGGGAGTCCCCCATTTCGTGGATCATGACAGCATTCTCGACCGTGATCTTCGACGTCTCGTTCCGGTCTGTGAAGTTGAAATTCAACGACAGGGACCGGCTTCCGATCGTCGAGGGATCGAGCCTCGTTGCAATGGAATCAAGAAGCAGATCGGTTGGAATGGCCGAGATCATGTCCAGACTTGTTGTTGAGGTTGCCGCCTTTGGACCCTGCCTCAATTCTCGCGCAGCCATGAGGAACATGTTCCGCCATGTGGCAGCCTCAGCCTGATAGCCTTGCTGTTCATAGGAATCGGCCAGAAGCGCTCGTGCATCCTGGTTTTGCGGATCGGCAAACACCAGTTGATTCAAGATGTCTGAGGACCAGCGATAGTCCCCCTTGGCCATGGCAACCTTTGCAATGGACAAGATCCGGTCGGCGCCTCCCATGGCATCAACATAACGTTTCGCCCGTTCCGTCGGGGGATGCGGGTTGAGGTTGGCCGGGTTGGCATCATACCAGCCGAGATACCTCTGATAGACCGCCTTCGAATTGTGACTGAATGTGCCGTAGTAGCCGCGATTGGTCCATTCGTTGGTCAAGGCCGGCGGTGGAACGAGGGCTTCTGCAATCTCCGCCTGAGTCAGGCCCTTGTTCATCAACCTCACGGTCTGGTCATGCAAATATTTATAGTTGTCGCGCTGAAGCGTAAGGTAATTCCGAACCTCGGCCTTTCCGAAGTGCGGCCAGCAATGGCTTGCTGCAACAGTTTCCGCCCGGTCTGCGTAAAGACGGATCGCTTCCGTCAGGAAGCCGGCCCAGGCTAGCGAATCCCTGACCTGTGCTCCCCTTGGCGTCAGGATGTTGTGGAGAGAACAGGTTGCAATCTCTCCGATGACCAGGGCCTTGCGTTCCGGCAGCATGACGTTGAGTTCCGCGGGCGCTTCGGTTTGGGGAACCATCTGAAATTCAAGGGACACACCGTCTATCGTCCGCTTGTCGCCTGTCGTCGTAATCGTGTCGGTGGGGGCAATCAGTGTGATCTCGCCAGCCGCGACTGCGGTTCCAATTCCCGATCCCATCTGCCCTGAAGGTCCGGGCACAAGGGCCCCGCCAAACTGAAATGCGGCGCGGCGACCCATGGCAGGTCCTGCAATGACATTTTCAGAGGCCGTCTCTTTCGTAAAATGCTCGGGTGCGAGAATGGCAATCTTCCCGGCCTTTACGTCGTCCGGCGATACAATGCCCCTGATCCCGCCAAAGTGGTCGGCGTGACTGTGCGTATAGATGACAGCGACAATTGGCCGTGCGCCAAGCTGCTGGTTGACAAGTTCCATCGCCGCTGCTGCTGTCTCTCGATTGGTGAGCGGATCAATCACGATCCAGCCGGTTTTCCCGGCAATTACAGTCATGTTGGAAACGTCGAACCCACGCACTTGCCACATGCCTTCGGCAAGCTTGAACAGGCCATTCCTGCGCAGGATGGACATGTGCCGCCACAGACTGGGGTTGACCGTGGCCGGCGCATCGCCCTTCATCCAGTCATAGGCGGCAAGGTTCCAGACCGTCCTGCCGTCCTTGTTGGCAATGACCGGATTTGCGCGCGTCGCAATGAACCCCCTGGACGCAAACTCCGCGTCCTTTCCATCGTCCTTCGGCAGGGATGCACGCTGGGCTGCCTGAGCGGCGATGGTGGATGCACTCGCAGGCTTTTCGGAAAGGTCTGGACTCTGGGCAATTGTGCTTGCAGCCATGAGCCCCATCATTGCTGGAGCAATCCTTCCAATCCGTGCCATTGTCATCGGTCTCTCCCTCTCTTCTGTTGCCCTGACTTTGACTGTCGAGACACTGAATGAAAAGTGAAATTTCAGCCTTTTAATCGCCATTATCAATCAGTGTGAGCTTATTAATCGGTTTTATGTTTCAAGACTGACGCGCTAATGGGCTGCCAGGGCGCTCGGCGCTGTTTGCTGAAAATGGAGATTCCGATGTTGAACCGACGTATTCCAAATGTGACCTTCAAGACGCGCGTCCGCGACGCAAGCGTGGCTGGGCAAAACCCGTTTCGCTGGCAGGATGTAACCAGCGACGAGATCTTCTCCGGCAAGAGGGTCGTCGTGTTTGCCCTGCCGGGAGCATTCACCCCGACATGCACGAGCGAGCAATGTCCTGCCTATGAGGCAAGCTACGATGCGCTGCGGACGGCGGGTGCAGATGAGGTTTATTGCCTTTCGGTGAATGATGCCTTTGTGATGTTTCAATGGGGCAAGATGCTGGGCCTGGAGAAAGTCAAACTGCTTCCGGATGGCTCCGGGGCATTCACTCGGCGCATGGGCATGCTGATCAACAAGGATCATCTGGGATTCGGAGATCGCTCCTGGCGCTATGCCATGGTTGTGGAGGATGGAGAAATCGTCGCCCTGTTCGAGGAGCCCGGCATCAATGATGACGGTACGGACGATGATCCCTATGGCGAAAGTGCGCCGGACAATGTTCTGGGCTGGTTGAGCGCCAATCGCCCGACCGCGAAGGTGGCCGCCTGATGAATCAGAGGCGGAGGCCCTCGGTCTCCGCCAGATTCGCCATGATGTTCAATGTCTGCACCGCTGCACCAGCAGCGCCTTTGCCGAGATTGTCGAGCGCAGCAACGAGGCGAACCTGGGTCCCCGCAGGATTTGAAAATACGAACAGGTCCAGTCGGTCGGTGCCGGCGGCATGTTCAATCTTCAGATTGGCCTCATCAAAGTCGGTCACAAGTGATACAACAGGGCTGCCGCCATAGTGTTCGGCGAAGACAGAGCGAATTGCGTCCGGTGTTGGGCGGCCTGGCATTGCGGCAAGCTGAAGGGGCACATCAACGATCATGCCGCGATAGGTTCGGGCGACTGACGGCGCAAAAACAGGGGGATGAACAAGCCCGGCATGCTGCTGCATTTCCGGAACATGCTTGTGCGCCAAGCCCAGGGCATAGGTTCGCCAGGCAGGTGTCGGGTCCGATCCCTCAAATTCAGCGATCATGGCCTTTCCGCCACCTGAATAGCCGGACACTGCATTGACCGTCAAAGGCCAGTCGGCTGGAATGACACCCGCTGTGACGAGCGGTTTCACAAGTGCAAGAAATCCGGTCGAATAGCATCCCGGATTTGAAACGCGTGTCGCATCCC
>CAYSCC010000028.1:0-10718 GCA_964429375.1 uncultured Chakrabartia sp. | reverse complement strand
CGACGGCACATCGCTGTCGCCAAAACTGACGAAGGAGGAAGAAAACAGCGCGACAATCGGAGATCTTAAGTTCGCCGCGCCCCTGCCTGCAGCGGTGTCCGGAAAACTGACGCTGCCATCGGATATTGCGGATGAAAGCGGACGAAAGCTCGTCAATCTCCAGAGATTTCCCCTGCAGGTCAAATTCGATGCTGCGCCGCCTCTGGTGAAGTTTGCAGCCGATTTCGGGATCATCGAAGCCAATGAGGGCGGCATCCTTCCGGTGACTGTTCGTGCCGTGGAGCCAGCGCTTGCGCAGCGGATCAGCAAGGTCAGCGGCGACATGCTGCGCATCGATGCTTCGGACGGACAGATCGCACAATGGCTGCGCGATATCGATGAAGCCAGCGACAATGATTTCCGTACCGAGACGATTGGGGGCGAAAAGGTCGATGTGAATTACACGGGCACCAAGTCGCTTCTGAACGGCAAGGGCGAAGGCATGAGCCTTTCACTTCCGGGCAAAGGCAAGGATTTCGAGGTGGTCGGCATCCCCTTGAAGGCGCCTGGATTCTATGTCGTGGAGTTGAACAGTCCCGTGCTCGGGCAGACGCTTCTGGGGCGGAATGTGCCGCGCTACGTGGCAGCCGGCGCACTTGTGACCAATATGGCCGTCCACTTCAAATGGGGGCGTGAAACGTCGCTGGCCTGGGTAACGGCGCTTGATACGGGGCAGCCGGTTGCCGGTGCTGATGTTCGCATTACCGACAGCTGCGATGGCCGCCAGCTTGCGCGTGGCACAACCGACCGGCAGGGGAGGTTCCTGATCACGAGCGACCTTCCGGAACCCGAAACCTCGGGCAGTTGTCATGAAGATTCGGAAAGCCATGCGCTGATGGTTTCCGCCCGGATGTCAGGTGACTTCAGTTTCACACTGACCGAATGGGGTGAAGGAATCCGGCCCTATGACTTTGACTTGCCCTATGGCTGGTCGGAGGCTGATGACATCATCCATACCATCTTTGATCGCACGCTTGTCCGTGAAGGCGAAACGATCAACATGAAACACATCCTGCGCCGGCCGATCGGGTCCGGGTTCGGCTTTGCTGAGGCCTTGTCGGGCACTTTGACACTCACCCATTCCGGATCCGGAACGACGTTCGACATGCCGGTTGCGATCGGCCAGGACGGAATTGGGGAAAGCAGCTGGACTGTACCCAAGGGCGCCCCGCAGGGCGACTATTCAATGAAGATCGCGACTGGCGATGACACTGTCTATCTCGACCAGACATTCCGTGTGGACGAATTCCGCCTGCCGACGATGAAGGCGACAATCACGGGCCCCCAGTCGGCGCTTGTACGACCAACCTCGGTCCCGCTTGATCTTTTTGTCGGCTATCTGGCTGGCGGGCCTGCGCCCGGCCTGCCGGTCAATATACGCACGGCCTTTGGCATCGCTGACTCGACGCCAGAAGGTTGGGAAGACTGGACCTTTGGTGGCCGGTTGGTCAAGGAGGGCACCTTTCCGCTGGCAGGCGATGGCGCTGATGATCCACCGCCAGATCTGCCGCTTGCACAGACATTGCCAGTAACATTGGGTGCTGACGGAACTGCCAAATCCACGATCGAAATTGGCCGCGAGATCGAGGATGCGACCGATTTGACTGTCGAGATGGACTATGAAGATGCCAATGGCGAAACCTTGACGGCCTATCGGCGCATCAGCTTGTTACCCTCTGCTGTGCGATTGGGTGTCAAGACCGATGGCTGGCTGATGCGCGATAGCGATCTGCGCGTCCGGATTGCCGCCATCGACGCCGAAGGCCATGCTGTCCGCGGGCGCCCCGTACACCTCGACATTTATACTCGAGAGGTTCTGACCGCACGGCGCAGGCTGATTGGCGGCTTCTATGCCTATGATAACCGGGTACGCGTTACGCGGATTGGCAGCGGCTGTTCAACGACGACCGATCGTCAGGGGCTTGCGTCCTGCCAGATGGCTCCGGGGGTTTCGGGGGAAGTCACAGTCGTTGCCACAACGACCGATGCCGATGGCAATGTCGCGCGCGCCGTCCGGTCAGTCTGGCTTGCCGGAGAGGATGACTGGTGGTTCGGGGGCGACAATGGTGACAGGATGGACCTGATCCCCGAAGCCAAGAGCTTCAAGGCCGGCGATACCGCCAATTTTCAGGTGCGAATGCCATTTCGGGATGCGACCGCGCTGGTCACTGTTGAACGCGAAGGCGTGCTGTCCAGCTTCGTCACTCAACTTTCGGGCAAGGATCCGGTTGTGTCCGTGCCGATGCCTGGCGCCTATGCGCCGGACGTATTCGTATCCGTTCTGGCCGTCAGGGGCAGAGTGAGCGGCTGGCGGCAATGGCTGGCGGAAACGGCGCGTGAGTGGAATCTGCCATTTTTCAATCGTGATAGTGGCGGCGTCACCGCGCTGGTCGACCTGGCGAAGCCCAGCTACCGTCTTGGCATTGCCAAAGTGAAGGTCGGTTGGGAAGGGCATCGGCTCGCGGTCAAGGTCAAGGCGGACAAGCCAAAATATAGCATTCGCGAAACGGCGGCTGTCGACATTGCGGTGACCGAGCCCGGGGGCAAGCCAGCCAAGTCGGCCGAAATCGCCTTTGCGGCCGTTGATGAAGCGCTGCTCCAACTGGCACCCAATGACAGCTGGAACCTGATCGACGCCATGATGGGAGAACGACCTCTCTCTGTCCTGACATCGACTGCCCAGACCCAGGTTGTTGGCAAGCGCCACTATGGCAAAAAGGCAGTCGAAGCGGGCGGCGGCGGCGGTGATGCGTCTGCCGTGACCCGTGAGGATTTCAAGCCGGTCCTGCTTTGGCGCGGGCGTGTTGCGCTGGATGAAAAGGGAAGGGCCAAGATTCCGGTCCAGCTTTCGGACTCGCTTTCTGCCTTCCGTTTGGTTGCGATTGCCAATGAAGGGCCTGGCTTTTTCGGGACCGGTGTGGCGACGGTGCGGACAAGCCAGGACCTGCAGTTGTTCTCAGGCCTCCCGCCGCTGGTGCGGACAGGCGACTGGTACGGCGCGAGCTTTACGCTCCGTAACGCATCCGACAAGCCCATGAAGGTGACAGCAACGGTCAGCGTGACGCCCAGCGTCGCCAAAGGTGAACCGTTGACAGTGACCATCCCGGCAGGTGGTGCTGTGCCTGTCACATGGAATCTGACGGCGCCCGAAGGCATAGGCAGGCTCGACTGGACGGTCGAGGCCAGATCGTCAAACGGCAAGGCGGCAGACAGAATTGCCGTGTCCCAGGACGTGGTTCCCGCGGTCCCGATCGAAGTCTGGGCTGCAACGCTGGCGCGGGTGGGCAACGGCGTGCCGATCCCCGTTGCGGCGCCCGCAGGGGCTTTGCCGGACGGCTATGTCGATGTGAAACTGACGGACACGCTTGCACCTCCCTTGGCGGGTGTCCGCGCCTATATGAGTGTCTATCCATATAATTGCTTTGAACAGCGGCTTTCGCGGGCAGTCGTGCTTGGTGATGCAGGGGCTTGGGCGGGGCTGGCCGGCGATATTCCGGCATATCTGGATAGCGACGGGCTCCTTCGGTATTTCCCCATATCTCAGATTCAGGGTTCTGAAGCATTGACGGCCTACGTACTCTCGATGACGGTAGAGGCCGGATTCCAGATCCCCGATGCGCCGAAAGCCCGAATGATCGAGGCGATGAAAGCAGTCGTTGACGGGCGGCTTGAGCGGGAAGCGCGCTGGAATGGGGATCCGCGCTTGATCCGTATTGCGGCGCTGGCAGCACTTGCACGCAACAGGGCGTCGACGCCTGCCATGCTTGGCGCGATCAATCTCGCGCCCGCTGACATGCCGACATCTGCGTTGGCCGACTGGCTGGCGGCGATCGACCGGACCAAGGGCGCGAACACCAATCTGCGCCTGGCGGCGGAACGCACTCTGCGCCAGCGGATCATTTATGAAGGGTCACGACTGGACCTCGCCGATTCGGCGACTGCGCCCTGGTGGATGATGACGTCGGGCGATGAAATGGCGATCAGGGCATTGCTGGCGGTGCTGGGCCGCCCGGGCTGGAGCGATGAAGGGCCGAAAATGATGGTCGGTGCTGCGCTGCGCCAGCGGCGAGGGCATTGGGATACAACCCCCGCAAATGCGTGGGGGGCGATTGCCACGCGGCGGTTTGCCACCCTGTTTCCGGCGACGGCTGTTTCGGGCGTCACCACGATTTCGCTTGCTGGCCAGAGTCTTACGCAGGTCTGGCCGATGCCCAGCGATGGTGGCCTGTTGCGCTTGCGTCTTCCTGCCGTTGCTGCACCATTGACGCTTTCGCAATCAGGTGGCGCCGGACCATGGGCGATGATCACCGTGCATGCGGCTGTTCCATTGCAGAAGCCGCTTTTTGCCGGGTACCGGATGACAAAGTCCGTCACGGTGGTCAGTCAGAAGAGTCCCGGTCAATTGACGCGGGGGGATGTGCTGAAAATCTCCCTTGCAGTCGAAGCCTCTGCTGAGCGCAGCTGGGTCGTGGTGAGCGATCCAATTCCACCCGGCGCGACGATCATCGGCAATCTGGGGGGGCAGTCGGCCATTCTCTCGGCGTCTGCATCCGTAGGGCAGGGTGTCCAGCCAACCTATGTCGAGCGCGGCAAGGACGCTTGGCGCGGCTATTTCGAATGGGTGCCGCGCGGCCGATTTGTGACGGAGTATGTCGTCCGCCTGAATGGCACCGGCACGTTCAATCTGCCGCCGACAAGGGTTGAGGCCATGTATTCGCCCGACATTCGCGCTCAGTTGCCCAACAAGCCTGTAACGGTGGCGATGCGGTGATCTGGCGCTTGGTCGCTCCTGTCCGGGTCGTAATCCAGCGGGTAAGGAACTGGCGATTCTGGTTGCTTGCCACGTGCGGTGCGCTTCTGCTTGGGCTCTGGCTTGTTACGATACCGCCAGCGCTGCCAAGTCATGACCGAGTCGTTGGGGCATGGATGCCGAGCGAAGCCTGGCTCTATGACCGTCACGGCCAGCTGCTCGACAGCCAGCGGGTCAATTTTCATGCGCGACGACTGGCCTGGGTTCCGATCACGCGTGTATCCCCGGCGCTGATTGATGCTGTGACGACTGCAGAGGACCGTCGATTCCGTGATCACGACGGGGTGGACTGGCTCGCCATCGCGAATGCCATGTGGGCCAGAGTGTCGGGAGAGCGATCGCGGGGCGCAAGTACGATTTCGATGCAGGTTGCAGCCTTTCTGGCGCCATCACTTGCCGTGCCGGGCGCGCGAAGCTGGATCGACAAGCTGCGCCAAATGCGCGCGGCGTCGGTTCTCGAAGATCGCTGGTCAAAGGATCAGATCCTTGAAGCCTACCTCAATCTTGCCGGATTCCGGGGAGAATCCCAAGGCATCGGCGCCGCCGCACTTGGCCTGTTCGGCAAAATTCCTGCAACATTGACCTTGGACGAAGCAAGACTCGTTGCTGCATTGTTGCCAGATCCTGACGCTTCACCGGCGCAAGTGGCGGCGCGTGCCTGCCATGCACGGCATGCGGATTGCGAACGTCTGCGGCAGATTGCTGGCACAATGCTGACTGGCCAAAGGCAGCTGGCACTTGATCCCGGACTTGCGCCGCACCTGTCGATCAAGCTTCTAACCGAGCCGGGAATGCGCGTTACAACAACGCTTGATCGAGGCATTCAGGCGCTGGCGGCAACGGCCTTGCGCCGCCAGCTTCTTGGCCTTGGACGCGACCGGGCCAGGGATGGAGCGGTTGTCGTGGTTGATAATGCGAGCGGAGATGTGCTGGCCTATGTAGGCGGGGTCGGCGGCGGCTCGACTGCTGCTGCCGTTGATGGTGCGAATGCCTATCGTCAGGCTGGCTCGACCCTCAAGCCGTTCCTGTATGGCATGGTCATGGAGCGCGGATTTCTGACGCCCGCCTCGATCCTGGACGATTCCCCGGTTCAGCTTGATACGGCGTCCGGCCTTTATGTGCCCCAGAATTATGATCATGTGTTCAAGGGGCCAGTGTCGGTGCGCTCGGCCCTGGCAGGCTCGTTGAATGTACCGGCAGTGCGGGCGCTGGTCATTGGCGGAACTGAGGCCTTTCGCGACAGGCTCTGGGATACAGGTTACCGAGGGCTGACCGAGGATGGACAGTTTTACGGGTTTTCGCTTGCTCTCGGGTCCGCCGAAGTCACGTTGCTGGAGCAGGCGGCCGCCTATCGGAGCTTCGCTTTGGGCGGTCGCTGGTCGCCCTTGCGCCTGCGGGAAGAGGACCCAAGGATCGCGCCACGGCGGGTCTTGTCCGAACAGGCGAGCTGGCTGGTCGGATCAATTCTCTCGGATCCGCAGGCGCGCTCGCAAACCTTTGGGCTGGACAGCGCGCTCAAATTGCCTTTCTGGGCTGCCGTCAAGACTGGCACGTCCAAGGCCATGCGCGACAACTGGTGCGTGGGCTGGTCCGATCGCTACACAGTCGCTGTCTGGATCGGAAATCTGGAAGGAGACAGCATGAAGGCCGTTTCGGGGACGAGTGGCGCAGCCCCGGTTTGGCGTGATGTGATGTTGGCGCTGCATGCCCGCGCTCCGGGTCGGGCGCCACCGATGCCTGAGGGTCTGGAAGCGCGGCAGATCCGTTTTGCAGGTGGGCTCGAATCCCCAAGGCAGGAGTTTTTTCTTTCGGGAACCAGCCAATCCGTCCAAACCGCCGCACCTGCCACTGCCCGGCGGCCTAGAATAACCAATCCGGTTTCCGGTAGTGTCTACGCTCTTGATCCCGACATTCCCATTGGTCGACAGCGCCTTGGCTTGTCCGTCACCGGCGAAGTGACCGGCCATCGCCTTGTCCTTGATCAGCGGGATCTTGGAGATGCAAGAATTCCGCCGTTGATCCTCGCCGGCCCAGGAGTCCACAGGCTTGCACTGATTGATCCTTCAGGGCATGTTGTTGACCAGTCACGTTTTACAGTGCGTTGATCGGGCAAGTGCTCAAGATTGAAAAAATCTCCAAATAGGTTGTTTGTTGATCGTGCATGATGTTGAACCAGACACGCGCTCCACTTTGGGCCGGTTTCTTTCGAGCGAAGCAGCGGGCGGCATTCTGCTCATGGGCTCGGCGGCGCTTGCCATGCTTGTTGCGAACAGCGCGGCGTCTGCGTCCTACTTCGCTGTGTTTCATGTCAAGGCGGGCCCGCTGTCACTTCATGAATGGATCAATGACGGGTTGATGGCGTTTTTCTTCCTGCTGGTCGGCCTTGAAATCAAGCGAGAGTTTGTCGACGGCCATCTGGCAACATGGGCTGATCGGCGCCTTCCAGTCATTGCGGCTACCGCCGGAATGATTGTACCAGCGCTTGTCTATCTCGGCATGACGCGCGGCGATCCGGCGTTGGCAAGAGGGTGGGCGATCCCGGCTGCTACGGACATTGCCTTTGCGATTGGCGTTCTTGCGCTTCTTGGGCGCCGTGCGCCTGCATCACTCAAACTGTTCCTGACAACAGTCGCCATCGTTGATGACATGGGCGCGGTGGCAATTATCGCCTTGGGATATACAAACGCGATTGACGGAGCCGCCTTGCTGGCAGCCCTCGTCATCATGGCCGTCATGTTTGCCCTGAACCGCTTCGGCGTCCAGAAGTTGCGATGGTATTTTTTTCTCGCTGCGCTTTTGTGGGTCGCCATCTTCCTTTCTGGCGTGCACGCCACGATTGCGGGTGTGCTCGCGGCAATCATGATTCCGTTGCAGCGCACTTCGGATGCACAGAAGCCAGAGGTGTCGGCGCTTCACCGCATGGAACATGCTCTGCAGCGGCCGGTGGCCTTGGGAATTGTCCCATTGTTCGGATTTGCAAATGCTGGCGTGTCCTTTGCGGGCGCCGGGGTTGCGGCACTGACTGCGCCGCTGCCGTTGGGCATCGCTGCCGGTCTGTTTGCAGGAAAACAGATTGGCATTTTTTCGAGTGTCTGGCTTGCCGTGAAATTCGGCGTGGCTGATCGGCCGGCCGAGGCCAGCTGGAGCCAGATTTATGGCGTGTCGCTGCTCTGCGGGATCGGCTTTACCATGAGCCTGTTTATCGGTGGTCTCGCCTTTGAGGACGGCGGCTTGCAGAATGGGGTCAAGATTGGCGTTCTCGTTGGATCGCTGCTGTCTGCCCTTGCAGGGTTTGCTGTGCTGCGCCTTTCTGCGCCGAGGCTGACATGACGGTGGGCCAGGTATCAGCTCTGGCCGAGGCAGGGCTCCTTGGTCTGCCATTGAGTTCTGCAGACCTTGATCCTGTTATCGCGGTTCTGCTCGCTACCGGAATCGGCCTGCTGGTTGGGCTCGAACGGGGATGGCGCCAGCGCAATGAACATGCGGGTGGCCGGGTGGCCGGTATCAGGACGCACGCCCTGCTTGGTTTGGGCGGTGGGCTCGTCGGTCTTGTTTCGACGGCAGTTTCGCCTTGGTTTGGCCTGATTGGGCTGACTGGCCTGATCGGGGCTCTGATGTTGGGATTTCGTGAGCGTCTGGCCGAGCCAGATGACAATGTTTCGGCAACCGGTGCCGTGGTTGGAGTGCTGACAATCCTGTTTGGCATGCTGTCTACAGTTGGGCTTGCACGCGAAGCTCTGGTGGCCGGGGCCGCAACTACCCTGATCCTGTCCCTGCGCGAAAAGCTTCATGGCTGGCTCCAGACACTCAGCGAGCGCGACATGCTGGCTGCTGCGCAATTCGGGGCAATTGCTCTTGTGATCCTGCCCCTGCTGCCAGATCGGGCCCTGGGTCCCTATGATGCACTCAATCCCAGAATGCTGTGGCTTGTGGTTGTCTTTGTCACTGGCCTGTCCTTCGCAGGCTATTGGGCAAGCAAACGCTTTGGCAATACCCGGGGAACGATCCTTGCTGCAGCGATTGGTGCCACCTATTCCTCGACCGCTGTGACAGCCGAACTTGCTCGCCGCTTGAGACGGGACGACGAGGACCGCTCGATGCTCAATGCGGCTATTGCACTGGCCAGCACGATGATGCCACTGCGTGTCCTTATCCTGTGCGGCGTCCTGCTTCCGTCCGCTTTTGCAGTCTTTGCCGTTGGCATCGGCGCTGCGGCTGCTTTCAACGTGCTCTATGCACTTGTCGCTGTTCTACGCGCGGATCGGGGCGAAGGCGGCGGAGTGGCCGTGCATCGCAATCCGTTCGATTTCTGGCCGGCCGTTGGCTTTGCAGCGCTGGTTGCAGTGATTGTCATTGCTGCGCGCTGGACCATTGACCGTTTTGGCGCAGAGGGAATGACAGTGCTTGTTGGCTTGACTGGCCTCTATGATGTGGATGCCGCGATCATCATGACCACAACGCTGCCTGAAGGCGCGCTGGCTTTGCCACAGTTGGGAATTCTGCTTTCGCTGCCGATCCTCGTGAACACTATACTCAAGGCCATTCTCGTCGTCGCCTTGGGTGGTGTTCGGGCCGGAAGTGTTGCCGCTGCCCCGCTGTTCGTCAATGCGGTCCTCATTGCGGCCGGGGTGTGGATGCTCGCCGCATAAAAAGAGGGGCGACCGCAGCCGCCCCTCCTGGATTTCTGCACTTTGGCGTGTGCTAGAGTTTTTCAACCAGTTCGGGCACGGCCTTGAACAGGTCTGCGACAAGTCCGAGGTCTGCGACCTGGAAGATGGGTGCATCTTCATCCTTGTTGATGGCAATGATTGTCTTTGAGTCCTTCATGCCCGCAAGATGCTGGATGGCTCCCGAAATGCCGACGGCGACATAGACTTCCGGCGCCACGATCTTGCCGGTCTGGCCGACCTGATAATCGTTGGGCACATAGCCCGCGTCGACTGCCGCGCGGCTTGCGCCAACGGCTGCTCCAAGCTTGTCGGCAAGCGGGAAGATGACCTGCTGAAAGGTCTCGCTGTCCTTCAGTGCGCGACCGCCCGAAACGATGATCTTGGCGCTTGTCAGTTCGGGGCGCTCAAGCTTGGCGATCTCGGCACCGACGAAGGTCGAAAGACCTGCGTCGCCTGCTCCGGAAACAGCCTCGACGCTGGCCGATCCGCCCTCGGCAGAGGCCTTGGCGAAGGCAGTGCCGCGTACGGTGATGACCTTCTTGGCATCGCTGGACTGAACGGTAGCGATGGCATTGCCGGCATAGATCGGGCGCGTAAAGGTGTCGGCGCTCTCGACCGAAAGAATGTCCGAAATCTGCATGACATCGAGGGTGGCAGCAACGCGTGGTGCGATGTTCTTGCCATGCGACGTGGCGGGCGCAACGAATGCATCATAACCGGCCATCAGCCCAGCGATGAGCGGCGCGACATTCTCCGCCAGCCCGTTGGCATAGGCCGCATCGTTGGCAAGGAGGACCTTCGAGACGCCAGCGATCTTCGCCGCCTGATCGGCAACAGCCGAACAGCCATTTCCGGCAACCAGCGCATGGACTTCGCCAAGCTGGCCTGCCGCCGTGACAGCAGCAAGCGTTGCATCCTTCAGCGACGCATTGTCATGTTCTACCCAAACGAGGACGCTCATGCCGCCACTCCCATTTCCTTGAGTTTCGCAACCAGTGCATCGACATCGGCAACCTTCACGCCGGCCGAGCGGACCGGCGGCTCCGTGACCTTCAATGTCTTGAGGCGCGGGCTGACATCAACGCCGTAATCGGCCGGCGTTTTCTGCGCGAGCGGCTTGGACTTCGCTTTCATGATGTTCGGCAAGGATGCATAGCGCGGCTCATTGAGGCGCAGGTCGGTCGTGATGATCGCCGGGG
>CAYSCC010000027.1:0-10774 GCA_964429375.1 uncultured Chakrabartia sp. | reverse complement strand
GGGAGAACAATCGGCAACAGGCCAGAAGCCGCGCGACAAGAACATCGCCGAGCACGGTCGTGGCATCGATCAGTCTGTTGGCATATTTGTCTGCGGGAAGCCCGGTGATCGCCGCCCAGCCGGCAGGCAGCAAGCCCCCGCCAAACACACGAGCCGGCCCCCGTACAAAGATGCGCGAGGCTTTGGTTCGCGGCCCCATCAGCGTGATCGGAAAAAAGGCCTGCCGGTGTCCGTCCCCGAAAATCACTTCGCCTTCACCGGCAAGGACGACCCTGAACTGCGCAATATCTGCACGCTCAAGGTCTTCAAACGACGCTTCGTCCGTCTCAAAAAGATAATATGCCGAAACAAAAGCAGCAAGTTCCGCTGGAGGCGGGAGGTACTGTAACTTTATCAACTTGCCCTGACCCGATCACTTATACGCGAGGTTTTCATCCTGACCCTGCGTTTGGCAAGGCCCGGAAATTCAAGCGCTTCGTTATTGTGGACACGTCATGGCACAAGCGCGTCCCAAAAAAAAGTGGGCCGGCACACATTGGCACCGGTCCCACAGGATAAGGGCCTCATCAAGAGAAAACCCTTCGGGTCGCATCGTCCCAATAGGGCCGGCGTGGCCGAATTGATTGCAAGAATTAGTCGCAAATTGAATAAAAACGACACTGCTGGCAAAATTCGCCGTACAGGCAATGCAAAAAAAATGGCCCAACCGGTTTCCCAGTCAGGCCGTGAGGTAAAGGTTCTCCGAATCGCTTCGAGAGCCCCTCGGGTCGCACCTCATGCGCTACCATCGGACTGGACGTGCGGTATTGGACAGAATCGACACAAAAACTTAACCGTGTTTTGACCGCCCCTGCCTGCGATGTTAGCGCGCCAGTCATGTCACTCTTTGCCCTTGTCCGCCCCCTGCTGTTTGCGCTCGATCCCGAACGCGCACATCGCCTGACCGTTTCTGCCCTCAGGCTGCTCCCGCCAATGCCTCGCCCGGCAGCAGATCCCGCACTCTCGGTCGGGCTGGCAGGCCTTGAATTTCCCTCCCCGATTGGGCTGGCCGCCGGTTTCGACAAGGATGCCGAAGTTCCGGATGCCATGCTTGGTCTTGGTTTCAGCTTTGTCGAGGTTGGCACTTTGACGCCACGCCCGCAGGGCGGGAATCCAAAGCCGCGGCTGTTCCGGCTGACCGAGGATCGGGCCGTGATCAATCGTATGGGGTTCAACAACAAGGGTCAGGCCGCGGCTCAGCAAAGGCTCGCCAGGCGGAGGCGCCAAGGCATTGTCGGTGTCAATGTCGGTGCCAACAAGGACGCGGTCGACCGGATTGCAGACTATGCAGAAGGCGTCGCTCAGATGGCAGGGGTTGCCGATTATCTGACGATCAATATCAGTTCTCCCAACACCCCGGGCCTGCGTGCCTTGCAGGCCGGCGAAGCGCTCGCCGAGCTTCTTGATGCAGTTGCGCAGTCTCGCCCGGCCGATGGGCCGCCCGTGTTCCTCAAGGTCGCACCCGATCTCGAGCCGGCCGAGATTGATGCGATCATCAAGGTGGCGGTGGGGCGTGTGGATGCCCTGATCATCGGGAACACGACGCTTTCAAGACCCTCATTGCGATCCCGCCAAGCAGGAGAGGCAGGGGGCCTCTCCGGGGCTCCGCTCGCCCCGCTCGCGCTTCTGCGCCTGCAAGATTTCTACAAGGCCAGCGGGGGAACGCTTCCCCTCATTGCCGCAGGGGGGATCGAATCAGCCGATGATGTGTGGGAACGGATCAAGGCAGGCGCTACTTTGGTCCAGCTTTATTCGGCATTGGTCTATCGCGGGCCTGGCCTTGCGCGGTCCATCCAGCGCTCCCTGCCGCGACTTATGGCCCGAGACGGATTTTCCCGGATCTCGGATGCCATCGGCTGCCAAGCGCGTTAGGGCTTGCCGTCTGGGTCAAGAGGATTAGGGTTTCAATCAATGATCAAACGTCTGCTGGCTTTCCTTATCCTGCTCGCGATTCCAGCCACGCTGTTCGCGAAGGGCGGTGTGGTGTCCGCGGCAGATCCCCGCGCGGCGGAGGCCGGTCGCGAAATCCTTCGCCAGGGTGGCACAGCAAGCGATGCGGCCATTGCCATGATGCTCGCACTGACTGTGGTCGAACCCCAATCCTCGGGGATCGGCGGCGGCGGGTTCATGGTCCACAGCGATGGCAAGACTGGCGCGATCGGGACCATCGACGGTCGCGAAACCGCACCAGCATCCGCAACTCCCGACCTTTTCATCGGAGCAGATGGAAAACCGATGCCGTTCATTGATGCCGCCCCGGGGGGGCGATCTGTGGGCGTGCCGGGCAACATTGCCCTGGCGGCCAGGGCTTCGACCCGTTGGGGCAAGCTGCGCTGGTCTGCCCTGTTCAGGCCCGCCATCCGCCTTGCCGAAAATGGCTATCAGGTCACACCGCGCCTTGCGGAAGCCCTTTCGCGCGTCAAGAGTTTATGGCCCGATTTTCCAGCCGCGCAGGCGATCTACTGGCAGGATGGGCGCCCCAAACAGGCAGGAGATACCGTCAGGAATCCCGCACTGGCCGCCTTGCTGCGCAAAGTTGCAACGAAGGGACCGGCGGCGTTCTATTCAGGCGGAAATGCAGCTGCGATCATCGAGGCGGCTGGCCAGTCGAAACGCAATCCCACACGGATCACGCGCAAGGACATTGCCACCTATCGGGCGATTGAACGGGATGCAGTGTGCAGTTCCTATCGGCAATATCGCCTGTGCGGCATGGGCCCTCCATCGTCTGGCGCAACGACAGTGTTCCAGATCCTGGGCATGCTTGAACGATTCGATCTCAGGGCTCTCGGTAAGGACAATCCGCAAAGCTGGCATCTGATCGCGGAAGCGATGCGGCTTGGCTATGCCGATCGCGAAAAATATCTGGGAGATCCGGACTTCGTTGCAGTCCCCGTGTCCGGCCTGCTGGACAAGGCCTATATCGCAGGCCGGTCTGCGCTGATCTCGCCAGATCGGTCGCTCGGCAGCTATGACGCAGGTACACCTCCCGGCGCACAGCCAAGAACCGCCGCCCTGTCCGGAGAAGTCGGTGGCACAACCCATTTCGTCGCGATCGATGGAGCCGGCAATGTCGCATCCATGACGTCAACCGTGGAAGGCCCGTTTGGAAGCCAGCTGATCGCCAATGGCTATTTCCTCAACAATGAGCTGACAGACTTCACCTTTGCACCCGAAAAGGACGGAGCCCCGGTGGCCAACCGGGTCGACGCCGGAAAAAGGCCCCTGTCTTCGATGTCACCCACCATTGTCTTCGGGCCAGACGGGAAAGCGATCTTTGCCGTCGGGGCTGCGGGCGGCAAGACCATCATCATGCAGGTTGCCAAGACGCTGATTGCGCACTTTGATTGGGGCCTTTCCGCGCGGGAGGCCCTTGCGGCTCCGAACATCTATTTTGCGGGAGACGCCATCCTGGTCGAACCGGGCACTGCGCTTGCGGCCATGCAAGGACAGCTTGCAGGATTTGGCCACACGGTTATCTCGGGGCGCATGTCGAGCAAGGCGAATGCTGCCGAGCGGACGGCCACAGGGTGGCAGGGGGCAGCAGACCCCCGAAGCGAGGGGGTCGCACTGGGGGAGTGAGGATGAGGCAGTTCGAGCAGTTTCCAAATCTGGTGACCATGTTTTACCGGAGGGCAGCGGAACGGGGCAACGCGCCATTCCTCTGGCACAAGGCGGACGGGCGCTGGCAATCCATCAGTTGGGCAGAGGCAGCGCGCCAGGCCAGTTCCCTTGCCGCATCTCTTGAAGACATGGGCCTGAAACGCGGAGACCGGGTCATGCTGGTCTCCGAGAACCGCCCGGAATGGTGCATTGCCGATCTCGGCATCATGGCCGCGGGGTGCATCACGGTTCCGACCTACACGACCAATGGCGAACGCGACCACCAGCACATCATTGAAGATTCCGGCGCATCAGCAATTATCGTCTCAACGCAGAAGCTTGCAGCCGCTGTCATGCCCGCGGCGCTTCGGGCAACAAAGGCCCATCACATCATTGGCATGGAGCCTTTGCGCGTAGGCCAGACAACCGGCGTCAAGGCCCATGACTGGGAAGATCTGGTGGGCAAGGCGGACGTCGATGTCTCGGCCTTCGCAGCCCGGGCCGAGGCCGAATTCAAGCGCCAAGACCTTGCCTGCATCATCTACACCAGCGGAACGGGAGGTGCACCCCGCGGTGTGCAGCAGCACCACGGCGCCATCCTCCTCAATGTGGACGGATGTGTCGATATCATCGCCAATGATTTCGGTTGGGATGATGAAGTCTTCCTGTCCTTCCTGCCGCTCAGCCATGCCTATGAACATTCCGGAGGGCAGTTCCTGCCCATCGGACTGGGCGGACAAATCTACTATGCCGAGGGCCTTGAAAAGCTGGCGTCCAACATCGAGGAGGTCCGGCCCACGATCATGGTCGTGGTTCCGCGCCTGTTTGAAGTGCTTCGGGCGCGCATGCTCAAGACGGTCGAGAAACAGGGCCGGTTCGCCCAGTCGCTGCTCAGGCGCGCCCTCAACCTCGGGGCAAAGGACATGAAAGGTGGTGTCCCGATTTGGGACAAGCCCATGAACCTGTTCATCGACAAGACCTTGCGGCCCAAGATCCAGCAGCGTTTTGGCGGCCGGATGAAAGCCCTTGTCTCTGGCGGGGCGCCGCTCAATCCGGACGTTGGCATCTTCTTCCACAGCGTCGGCCTGACTTTGTTGCAAGGCTATGGGCAGACCGAAGCCGGGCCGGTGATTTCCTGCAACCGGCCGTCCGTCGGGCTCAAGATGGATACGGTCGGACCGCCCATGAAGGGTGTTGAGGTCCGGATCGCCGAAGATGGGGAGATACTGGTCCGTGGCGAACTGGTCATGCATGGCTATTGGCGCAACGAGCCGGAAACGGCGCGCGTGCTGAAGGATGGGTGGCTCCACACCGGCGACATCGGCGAGCTTGACGAAAAGGGGCGCATTCGCATCACCGATCGCAAGAAGGACATCATCGTCAACGACAAGGGCGAGAATATTTCCCCGCAGAAGATTGAGGGCATGCTGACGCTCCAGCCTGAAATCGTCCAGGCCATGGTCAGCGGGGACAAGCGGCCCCATCTGGTTGCGCTCATCGTGCCCGACCCCGAATGGGCGGCGGAATGGGCCGTCGCGAACGACATCAAATATGATCTCGCTGCGTTGTCGGACCTCCCGGCCTTTCGGTCGGCGGTGATGGACGCTGTCGATCGCGTGAACCGTCAGGTGACGCTCACAGAAAAGGTTCGCAACATCACTCTGACTCCCGATGGATTCACGATCGACAATGAGATGCTGACACCGTCACTCAAGATTCGCCGCCATGTCATCAGGCAGGTGTATGGCGACCAGATTGATGGGCTCTATCGCGTCTGATGCCACGCCGGTAGGTGCGGAATTGGTCGCCGTTAAGACCCTGTGTAGGGCACAAAGTCACCCATGGCGCAGCTCCCGCCCGTAAAACCGGCGACCAGATCCGCGCTTTCTGCGATATCACCCCGGCACAATTGGGTGCCTCCGAAAATGCGCGTGACAAGGGCCCGATCACGGCCAATGCCCGAACAGCTTCCGCGCGTGTCATTGCGATAGATGAGCTTGCGGGACACCTTGAAAAGCAGGGTCCCCTTCCCGTTCTCGAAACTTTGGGTCACATTCGCATCCCGCAAGCGGATGCAGTGCTGCGGTTTTCCAGGCGTCAGCCCGGCCAAGGCCTTTTGCAGACGCGCATCTTCCTTCGCAAAACGGGCTTGTCGCCCTTCCGATGAAGCTGAAACGCCGCTGCACAGCAACAGGCTGGCAAGCGGCAAAATGAACATGGTCTTGCGCATGGCTATACTCCTTCCAACACGCCCCCAAGGCCTGCATTCTAGCAGAATCAGCCGCGAAATCCATCCTTCGCTGCGCGCCGTTCAGCCAGCTGTGCAACCGAACTGGACCGCATGAACGGGTTGGTCGCCCGTTCCAGGCCGATTGTCGTCGGAACAGTTGCTTCCCCACGGGCCCGCGCAGAATCAACGCCCTTCATCCGGTCAACGAGCGCCGCATTGTCGGGCTCTGCCACAAGTGCATAGCGCCCGTTCGACTGGGTATATTCATGCGCGCAATAGACCTCTGTTTCTTCGGGCAGCGCGGCCAGCCGCGCCATATTGTCGAACATCTGGTCTGCCGTTCCTTCGAACAGACGCCCGCATCCCATCGGAAACAGCGTATCCCCGACAAAGACAACCCGTTCCTGGGCAAAATGAAAGGCGATGTGCCCCGCAGTGTGTGCCGGAACCTCCATGACACGGGCTTCACTTGACCCGAGCGCGACAATGTTGCCTTCGCCAACCTGGACGTCGAGCGTCGGAATCCGGCCGAATTCGGCAGCCGGGCCCACGATCTTGCAGCCTGTTGCGGCCTTGATTGCCTCATTGCCGCCCGTGTGATCCGGGTGCCAGTGTGTGTTCCAGATCTGCGTGATCCGCCAGCCCCGCCGCGCCGCTTCCTCAAGCACAGGGTCCGCCACGGCAGGATCGACCACCATCGTTTCACCGGACGCGGATTCGTGGACAAGCCAGACATAATTGTCCGACAGCACAGGAATGCGGATGATGTCGATCGCCATGCTACCAGTGCCCCGTGTTCGGCATTGATGCCCAGGGCTCCTGCGGCGGAAGGGATCCGTCCTGCAGCAGCTCGATCGAAATATTGTCCGGCGTCCGCACAAAGGCCATGTGCCCGTCCCGCGGCGGGCGGTTGATCGTGACGCCCGCGTCCATCAGACGCTGGCATGTCTCATAAATATTGTCGACCCGATACGCGAGGTGACCGAAGTTGCGCCCTTCCCCATAGCCCTTTTCGTCCCAGTTGTGCGTCAGCTCGACCTGGGCCGATTCGTCACCCGGTGCCGCAAGGAAAATGAGCGTGAACCGCCCCTGCTCGCTTTCGTACCGGCCCACTTCCTTCAGCCCCAGAAGAGCGAAGAAGGCAATGGTTGCGTCCGGATCGCTTACGCGGATCATGGTATGCAGATATTTCATGGCAAGCGGCTTAGCCGATTATTGCGGCGCGCCCAAGCGTTTGAGTGACTCAGCCGCTGCCTTTCCTGCAGCGCTGTCGGGTGCCGCCCTTACAGCGGCATCCCAGGCGGTCCGCGCAGCTGCATCAGAGCCCGAAAGGACAGCGATATTGCCAGCCTCAAGCGCAACTTCTGCGTCCTTGGGCGCGCGCTTCATGGCTTCGGCAATATCGGTTCTTGCGCGGGCAAGGTCGCCGGAACGACGGGCTAGCGTGGCCGACAACAGCCAGCCAAGCGGATCAGCCGGAACCAGCTTGAGAGCCATGTCGAGGTCGGTCCGTGCCGTTGCGGAATCACCTGTCGCAGCACGGGCCCGCGCCCGATCCAGATGGGCTTCGCCCGCTTCTGCACCGCTGAGCTCACCACTGCCCAGCGCCGCATCAAGATACTGCCCGGCCCGGGCCATGTCGCCAGCTGCAAGCGCTGCGTTCCCTGCTTGCACCCAAAGCCGCGCGGCGCGACCGTCCCGATTCCGTTCAGCGTCTTCGGCCGCTTGCTGAAACGCCGTCGCGGCCGGAAGCCACCGCTTGAGGCTTGCATATGCGAGGCCCGCACACTGACGGGCGAGCACACCGCCGCCTTCTATGCGCCAGGATCCTGCCGCTTCGAGCGCCTTGGCCGGATCCTTCTCCGACAATGCAACACAGGCAGCGAACCGGCCTTCTTCAGGCGACGGGCTGGGACCTGGCGTGGCAGCTTCAGCAGCAAGAAGAAGAAGGATCACAGACACTCCAGCAAGGTTTCGGTCGTACGCAGGAGAAGACCAATATCCTGCTCTCTCGACAGGCGGTGATCCCCATCCTTGACGAGGATGACCTGCACATCAGCTGAACGAAGCTGCGCAGCCAAATGTGTGCTGTGATGCCAGGGAACATCGGTGTCGCGCTGGCCATGCAAAAGGCGCACGGGGCAGTCGATTGCGATCGATGCGTGCAGAAGGCGGAGCGCTTCGCCCGACTCCCAGAAGGCCCTGGTGACCACGGTCGGGTCGGTCCCGTAGGGAGAAGGCAGCTCGAGCCGCCCGTTCGAGAGGAGTTCCAGCTTCTGGTCCTGAGTGTAACCCCAGTCGGTGTAATCCGGCGCTGCTGCAATCCCGATCAGTCCCGCCACCCTGCCCGGTCTGGCCAGGGCTGCATGGAGCATGAGCCATCCCCCCATGGACGACCCGATCAGCACGACCGGGCCTTGCGTGAGCGAATCGATCATCAGCACTGCATCAGCCAGCCAGCCCGCCAGTGTCTGGTCCTCGAACCGGCCGCCGCTTGCGCCGCAGCCTGCATAGTCGAACCTCAGACACGGGCGGCCTGTGCGCTCCGCCCAGGCATCCAGTGCCAGTGCCTTGCTGCCTGTCATGTCCGACATGAATCCCGGAAGGAAAACAATTGTCGGTCCGGTGCCGTCCCGTCTTGCGTAGGCAAGCGTCGCGCCGTCGGCGCGCGTCAGATCACCCATTCGGCCGACAGCATTTCGACGGTTGCATCCCGTTTTGCTCCGCGCTTCTCAACCATCAGCGTGTGGAGACGCCGGATCGTGTCGCTTCCGCTGGTGACGCACAGCGCAGGGATGAAGGCATGGACAAGCGCCCCCATCCCGCCAATAATCATGGTCAGGCCAAAGCCTGCCGCGACGCGGAAGTGCTCGAAAAAGCCTTCGTCCACTTCGCGCGGGTGATCGAGAAAGATTTTGCGAAACATCTGCCACGGCTCCTTGTCGGGATGGATGCGGCCTGCATAGCGGCTTTGCCGCGCTGTGCGAAGCAGGCATGCGCGTTCAGAAGAAGCTGTTTTCCATGTCCTCGGCTTGCGGGTCATTCGTGCAGATCCCCTGAAGGGCAGTCCATTGGCCGGTCGTGATGGCGGGCGCATAGGGTCCTTTGGCGACGCGGCTCTGCCGGAAGGCACGTTCCCGCGATTGCGAAAGCGGGTGCGACGAGACATAGCCGAGCGCCGCTGCGGCTTCACCAAGCTTTGCTTCCTGCTTTGCCATGCGGGCAAAAAATGCCGCAGTGTCGTCGGGCGCAATCCGGGCCGTCCGCAATTGCTGGATGGCATAGGCATCCGCCGCGCTTTCCGCCTCGCGCGAATAGGACGCTGCGAGCATCGCATTGAGATAACCTCCACTGTCGCCCCCGAACCCGCCGAGAAGGACGCTCATCCCCGCCTGTCGCATCAATGCCTGAACCACATGGCGCTTGCGCACATGCCCAATCTCATGCCCGAGAACGCCTGCAATCTCGTCAGCCGACTTCGCTTCCTTGAGGAGCCCCTGGAAAATGACGATATTCCCGCCGGGCAGCGCGACAGCGTTGACCATGTCAATGTTGGCCACATGGACACGGACCGCAGGATTGCCCTGGTCGATCTTGCGGACGAGTGCATCAAGGGCCTGCTGGCCACCCGGCCCCTTGCAGAACCGTCCGCCAAAATCGCCAATCATCGCGTCACCCAATCGACGTTCCCAGGAAAAGGGGATGTTCGGGGCAAGCCAGTCGGGCGCGCGCAAAACGACGAATGCCAGCATGACAGACCCGGCAAGGAACAGGGCCGAGGCCCGCCAGAAACCAATTCGGTCGATCCATTTTCCGTAGCGTGCGGCCCGGGGCAGCAGGCCGTGCGCATCCTCGGGTATGCCTGCCGTGAAGCAGAGGCGCCATCCGGCCTTGTCTTTCACCCCGAAGACCGGGCCGTCCGGACTGTCCTCCCTGCGGACAAGATCACTCCAGCGATACACGGTCGGTTCCACACCATCGCCGACCAGAACAAAGCCATCCCCTTCCGGCACAAGCGCAACCGTGCGCCGAAGTGCTGTCTGTCCATCATAATGCCAGAGACCGGAAACGCTGCTCACTATCAGAGGCCACCCATATCCAGCGCATCGAGCAGCCCCTCGCCCTGCCGTGGTTCAGGCGTGCTCGACTGGGTCAGCTTGGCAAGGTCAATTTCACCGCCTGCCTCAAGATGGCGAATGAAGAAGTGCCAGTTGCGATACCGGACAAAGCCGCCGACGAGTCCCAGTGGAATGACGATGATCAGGCCGAGGATGGCGAGGCTCGCGATCGGCGGCTGGGCAAGCGCCTGAGGATCCTTGGGCAAGGCCGCCACGCCGAACAGGGAGGCCAAAAGGAAGGCTGTCACAAAGACCAGCGCATAGAGCCCGACATTGCCGAGCATCAGCAGCAGCCAATCCTTTGTGCGGGCCGAAAAGTGGAAGTGCAGGGTTGAAAGACGGAGCGTGCCGATCATTTCACGAAAGAAGGCCGCATAATAGGCAAGGGCCATGAGCGGCAGGACAATGTAGATCGACACCACGAGCAGAATCACGGCAAACACACCGCCTGCAACGCCGCCCGAAACATTTCCCGAAGCTGCGCCCGCAATGGCAGTCGCAATGCCGACGAACAGAGCCACGACCGGAGCGAGATAGCAAAGGAGGAAGCGTTTCATCAGCCCGCCCCATTCAGGGTCGGATTCGAACCTGTGGGGTCCGAAACTCATGCGATTCCATCGTTCGCTCCACAGGCTCGTCATCGACCACGGAATCAGCAGGCCCAGAACGAAGGTGCCCGCGATCGTCTTCCATGTATAGGACCAGCCATAGCCAAATCCGGGATCATCGCTGCCGCCCCGGATTCCGTGCCAGTTCGTGCGGCTCAGTCGATACCTGAGGCCCC
>CAYSCC010000026.1:0-10785 GCA_964429375.1 uncultured Chakrabartia sp. | reverse complement strand
TGATATCGTCGCGCGCTCTCTTCGTGAACATGTCTATGATCTGCCGCCCCAATTGATGGGCAAGATGTGGGGCGGGCGTTATCGTGGTCAGCGGCAGATATGGTTCTTGATGCGCTTTCTGGGAACAGATGACGATGTGCAAATCGAGACTCCGCACCAGGAATTCCGGGCTTGGCGCTGGGCGGATCCCCATGAACTGGAATCCTTGATCGTGCCGTTCAAGAAGGAGCTATATCGAAATGTCGTCTCCGAATTCGCACCCCATTTTTGAGCCTCGACCTGCCAGCTGGTGGGAACGCAACGCCGTTCCAAAACTGATCGGCTTTTGCTGCGCACAGCCGCAAATCATGAAGGCCCGCAGCCGTATCGTTCCCAAAGCAGAAGGCGATGTGCTCGAACTTGGCTGCGGCGGCGGCATCAATATGCAGTTCTACGATCCAGAACGGATCCGGAGTTTTGCCGGTCTGGATCCCTCTCCTGCCCTTCTTGATGCGTCGCGCGCGGCGGCACAGGCGAAAGGAATGACGGCTGATATTCGCGGCGGCGTGGGCGAAGCGATGCCATTCGCGGATTCCAGTTTCGATACCATCCTCGTGACCTTCACGCTCTGCTCGGTCGATGAACAGGCTCAGGTTCTTCGGGAAATGCGCCGGGTCCTGCGGCCGGGCGGGAAAGCGCTATTTCTTGAACATGGCCGAGCGCCCGATGATTCCGTACAGAAATGGCAACGGCGGATTGAACCCTTGTGGAAGCGTATTGGCGGCAACTGCCACCTCACACGGGCCATCACGGGCGCGTATGAAGCCGCCGGCTTCACAATCGCATCCGCAGACAAGACCTACATGCCCAAGACCCCTCGGCCGTTTGGCTGGATTGAATGGGGAGAGGCCCGCAACTAACCGTCCACATCTCCCACGTGGCGCTTGCCGCGCCGTTCGGCAAGGGCCACCTGCTTGTGGCGCTCTGCATAGCGTTGCCTCTGACTTTCTGTCCGCGACGCAGCGCAATAGGGGCACTGAATACCCTCGATATAGTCTGCACTGGCACAGTCTGCTTCATTCAGAGGCATCCGGCATGCCCGGCACAAGACATGGCTGCCCGACGCAAGGCCATGCCCAACCGAGACGCGTTCATCGAAGACGAAACACTCCCCCTCCCACAGGCTTTCGTCTTTCGGGACGGTTTCAAGATATTTGAGAATGCCGCCTTTCAGATGGGCCACATCCTCTATGCCCTCGGCGCGCAGAAAGGCCGTGGACTTTTCGCATCGAATTCCGCCGGTACAGAACATGGCGACTTTCGGCGTGTTGCCGAGTTTGGCCCTTTGAGCCCTGAACCATTCGGGGAACTGGGAAAATGTCTTCGTCCTGGGATCGAGTGCACCTCTGAACGTGCCAATCTTTACTTCATAATCGTTGCGCGTATCGATCACGATCGTATCGGGATCACTGATCAGCGCATTCCAGTCCGCCGGCTCAACATACCTGCCAACATCACGCGACGGATCGATACCGGGCACTCCAAGTGTCACGATTTCCTTTTTCAGCCTGACCTTCATGCGGTGGAACGGCATGACAGGAGCAGAGGAAAACTTGACATCCAGACCTGCACAGCCTGGCAGCCCACGAACATGATCAAGGACGACATCGATACCCGCACTCGGCCCGGCGATCGTCCCGTTGATCCCCTCGCGCGCCAGCAACAGCGTGCCCTTCACTCCATGAGCCCGACACAGGTCAATCAAATCCGACCTGAAAACAGCCGGATCGTCAAATGGAGCAAATTGATACAGCGCTGCGACGGAAAACATGGATCTTGGGCCCAAGCCAATTCAGGGATTCAAGATGTAATCTTGACCGGCATTGCCGTGAAACCATGCAGGAAGCAACTTGCAAGCCTTGTCGGCTCCTGAGCGAGCGTAATCGTCCAGTTTCGTTCGACAACCTCGCCGATCAATGTGGCCAGCTGGATTTCCGCCAGCCGAGCACCGACGCAGCGATGCGGGCCATGGCCGAAGCCGAGGTGTCGCCGCGCATTCTCCCGTCTGACGTCGAACTGATCGGCATTGGGAAACACCGCGTCATCGCGGTTGGCGGAAATGTACCACATGACCACCTTGTCTCCCTTCCTGAGCATCTGCCCACCGAGTTCGGTATCGGAAAGGCAGGTGCGCCGCATATGTGTGACAGGCGATTGCCAGCGCACAATTTCCTGCGCCGCATTGGGAATGAACGCGGGATTGCTGCGCAGCAAATCGAGCTGTTCGGGGAACAGGTTACACGCCTCGATAAAGCCACTCATCGAGTTGCGCGTCGTGTCGTTGCCGCCCACGATCAGCAGTGCAATCGTCGCGATCCTCTCCTGTGCAGAAAGGTTGCCCATTGCTTCGCTGTGCACCATGCGCGAAAGCAGGTCATCCGACGGCTGCTGCGCGCGCTTGGCCTCCAGCAGAGCATCAAACCGCATCAGCATGCGGCCCATTTCCATCATGAAATATGCCCGGCGCTGTTCGTCATGATCGGGCCTGACATCGCTCGCAAGGTCCGACCAGAGTTTCAGGTCCGCCCTTTCCTCCCATGGAAAATCGAACAGGATGCACAGCATGCCGATAGTCAGCGGGATAGACACACGCTCAACCCAATCGAAGGTTTCCCCGATGGGAAGCGCGTCAAACAATTGCTTCGTCCGCAGCCTTACCTGCACTTCACGATCGGCCATCTGGCTCGGGTTGAAGGCTGGAGCCACAACCTTGCGATGTTCCGTATGACGCGGTGCATCCATCGCAATAAAGTTTGGAAACTCCCGTTCCCCGAAGGAGTCGACAATGGTGATGTTGCCAAGTTCATAGGACGATGAATAGACCGCCGTTTCGATCTCAACCTGCTGAACAAGGTCATGGGTGACAATCGACCAGTAAGGCCCATAGGGGCTTTCAGGTCGAAAGCTCACCGGCATTTCGGCACGCAGACGGGCAAATGGCTTGTGCCAGCTGTTGTCCGTGTACAGCCTGTTGTCGCTGACATCGAATGGATTGATGGCGATCGTCACTGGTGGATACCCTATAACGCAGTAAAGCCGCCATCGACGACAAGTTCGGAACCCGTCATGAAGGCTGCCCTGTCCGAAGCGAGGAATGTCACCGCATCAGCCACATTGCCGGCCGAACCAAAATGGCCGAGCGGATGACGCTCCGAAAGCATGGCCCGGGTTTCATTGTCTCCGGTTCCCGCCCGTTGGGCAAAACGATGGACAAGATCATTTCCCATATCCGTCTCGATAATACCCGGATGCACGGAGTTGACCCGAATACCAAGCGAAGCGACTTCAAGCGCCACGCCTTTCGTGAACAGCCGAACAGCCCCTTTTGAAGAATTATAGCAGCTTGCCAGAGCCGCGCCGGTGATCCCCGCCACGGAGGACAGGTTGATGATGGACGTCCCTCCTCTCCAGCGACTTGCCCGTTCAGCGAGCGCCGGTATGGCGTGCTTGCACCCAAGAAAAACGCCTTCCACGTTTACTGCGTGCAACGTGCGCCATTCCTCCAATGTGGTTTCCGTGACAGGTTTGGCCAGAAACAGGCCTGCATTGTTGACCAGGATATCAAGGCCACCCGCTTCGGCTCGGGCAAAGGATATTGCGGCTTCCCAGTCAGACTCGCTCGTTACATCCTGCCTGAGGGCCAACCCATCCAGCTCCTGTGCCAATCCGGCGGGAGCTTCAAGATCGGTCACGATGACACGGGCCCCGGCTTCACCCAACGCACGGGCAGTCGCCAATCCAATGCCGCGAGAGGCGCCGGTCACCAGTGCCACGCGACCTTTGAGTTCCAACATGTTCCTCTCCCTCAGCATCCGGACTGGCGTGCCTACAGGCAGGCGCGCCTCGCGTTAGCCGGCTTTTACTTTCTGCCTGAACTTGTGCAGCAGCGGCTCGGTATAACCATTGGGCTGGCTCAGGCCTTCAAACACGAGTGCGCGGGCAGCAAGAAATGCCGTGCTGTCAGGCGTTAGCTTTCGATACAGCGGATCACCCGCATTCTGCGCATCCACCTTGGCCGCCATCTTGGTAAGCGCAGCATCGACTTGTGCTTCGGTTGCCACACCATGATGCAGCCAGTTGGCAATGTGCTGCGATGATATCCTGAGCGTCGCGCGATCCTCCATCAGGCCGATATCGTGGATGTCCGGAACCTTCGAGCACCCCACGCCCTGATCAACCCAGCGAACGACATAGCCGAGGATGCCCTGGGCATTGTTCTCCAGCTCTTCGCTTACTTCCTCATCCGTCCAATTGTGCCCGGGCGAGGCAACCGGAATCGCCAGCAGCAGATCCAGTGACGGGGTTGGCTCCTTTGCAAGTTCTGCCTGACGGGCAAAAACATCACATTGATGATAATGAATGGCATGGAGGGTCGCAGCCGTCGGCGAAGGGACCCAGGCGGTATTTGCGCCGGCACGGGGATGGCCAATCTTCTGGGCCATCATGTCCGCCATCATGTCGGGCGCCGCCCACATACCCTTGCCGATCTGCGCCTTTCCCGAAAGTCCGCAGGCGAGACCGATCTGGACATTGCGAGCTTCATAGGCCTGGATCCAGCTTGTCGTCTTCATCGCCGCCTTGCGGATCATTGGCCCTGCCTGCATTGCTGTATGCATTTCATCGCCAGTGCGATCGAGAAAACCGGTATTGATGAACACAATGCGATTTCGGACGGCATGGATGCACGCAGCGAGATTTGCAGACGTGCGCCGCTCTTCATCCATCACTCCAACTTTGATGGTGTTCCGATCAAGGCCGTAGAGATCCTCGACTGCATCGAACAGGTCATTCGCAAATGCAGCTTCCTCGGGCCCATGCATCTTCGGCTTGACGATGTAGACGCTGCCCGCACGCGAATTTCGCAGCTTCCCGAGGCCCTTGAGGTCATGAAGGGCGCAGAGGACCGTGAAGACCGCATCCAGAATGCCTTCAGGCGCCTCAGCACCATCCGGAAGCAGGATTGCCGGATTGGTCATCAGGTGCCCGACGTTGCGGACAAACAGGACGCTTCGACCATGAAGCACCAGATCGCCCCAGTCCCTGTCCGCTTCCAGCTTGCGGGTCATTGTCCGCCCGCCCTTTTCAAAGCTGGCTTCCAGGTCACCCCGCATCAAACCCAGCCAGTTCGTGTAGGCGGCAACCTTGTCCTCAGCGTCCACAGCGGCCACGGAATCTTCAAGGTCTACGATCGTCGTGAGCGCAGCCTCAAGGAAGATGTCGGCAATGTTTGCGGGGTCGGTCTTTCCAATCGGATGCGTGGCGTCAATCACCAGTTCAATGTGAAGACCATTATGCAGGAACAGCCAGCCGCCCGGCTTGCGGGCAACGAGTTGGGCGGGATTCGCGAGGCTCGGCGTTTCGCCGGTCCAATCTGCCCAGGTGCCTTGTGCAAGGGGCACGGCATCATCCAGAAAGGCCTTGGCCCGCTTGATCACGGCAGCACCGCGAACTGAATCATAGCCGCCTGGCCGGGCCGCAGGGGCATCCAGCGCGTCCGTACCATAGAATGCGTCGTAAAGACTTCCCCACCGCGCATTTGCTGCATTGAGGACAAACCTGTCATTCAGCGACGGTACGACCAATTGCGGCCCTGCCATCGTCGCAATTTCGGCGTCCACATTCACGGTACCGATCGTGAATGGCGCAGGTTCGGGAACGAGATAGCCGATGTCGCGAAGAAATGCCTGATAGGCCGCCATGTCTGCGATCGGCCCCGGATGGCTGCGATGCCAGGCATCCAGCTTGCCCTGAAGAACGTCCCGCTTCGCAAGAAGGGCGCGGTTGACAGGCACGAAGCGTTCAAGAATTGAAGCAAGGCCACTCCATATTGCGGATGCCGCAATACCCGTCCCCTCTACCGCTGGCCCTTCGACAAATCCGGCAAGTTCCTCTGCAACCTTCAGGCCGGCACGATCGACATAAACTGACATCAAAAACCCCTTGGCATGATCCGTGGCGCGATCCGCCTGGGGAGGAGATGAATCGCGATGGCGCTATGCCCAGCAGGCCGGCAATTGGCAACAGTGGCTTGTCTCAAACGGCACGCTATAAGCAAGGCATGTCATCGATCACACATCAGGAACGGGCCGCCCTCGACATGGCAGCGGATGCGCCCATGCTAGCCCAGATTGAAGATTGGGCCGGAGTCAATTCGGGAACAGGGAATCTGGCTGGACTCAGGATTGTCTCTGAAAAGCTGGCAGACGCCTTTGCAGCGCTGCCCGGGGACATCCGACTCATCGAACCAGAGCCAGTGGAGGCTGTGCTTTCCGACGGGACAGTGGCGGAAATTCAGCGTGGCAGGCATCTCCATCTGGCCGTTCGGCCCGACGCACCAAAACGGGTCTTGCTCACGGGCCATATGGATACAGTCTTTGCTGCGGATCACCCGTTCCAGTCCCTACGCTGGCTGGAGACTGGTGTCCTGAACGGTCCCGGGACTGCAGACATGAAAGGCGGCATTTCTGTGATCCTTGCGGCCCTCAATGCCCTTGAAGGTTCGCCTCTGGCCAGCCAGCTTGGCTATGACGTTCTTATCAATTCGGACGAGGAAACGGGCAGCCATGCTTCGGCGTCGCTCATCAAGGAGCTAGCGCGGGGAAAGCTGGCCGCATTCACTTATGAGCCTGCTCTGCCGGATGGAACCCTTGCCGGAGCAAGACCGGGAAGCGGCAATTTCTCGATCATTGTTCATGGAAAGGCTGCCCACGCCGGCCGCAACCCGGAGGACGGGCGCAACGCTCTTCTCGCAGCGGCCGATTTGGCACTTCGCCTCAATGCAGCCCGTTCGCCGGGGCTGAGCGTCAATCCTGCGAGGATCGATGGCGGCGGCCCTAACAATATCGTTCCGGACAAGGCCATTTTGCGCGTCAACATGCGGCCGATGACCCCTGAAGACATGGCCATGGCGGACGCCACGATCAAAGAGGTCGTTGCCGCCGTCTCACGTGAACACGGCGTGCACTGCCACGTGCATGGAAGCTTCAACCGGCCTCCCAAGCCCCTCGATGCTGCTGCAGACCGTCTCTTCCAGCTGGTCCGAGATTGCGGAAATGATCTGGGTCTGGCAATAGGCTGGAAAGCAACAGGGGGCGTGTGCGACGGCAACAATATTGCGGCATGCGGTATTCCGGTTGTGGATACAATGGGTCCGCGCGGCGGCGCCATTCATTCTGATGAGGAGTTTCTGATCGTGGACAGCCTGGCCGAGCGCGCGCAGCTTTCGGCGCTTGCCCTTATGCGTGTTGCAGAAAAGGGCCGTATATGACCTTCAGGATTCGCGCAGCACGTGCGCAAGACCTGCAACCTCTTTACGAGATGGCCAAACTGACCGGAGGCGGATTTACGAACCTGCCGCCAGACCGGAAGTCGCTGGCTGCGAAACTCGACAAATCGTCTGCTGCCTTCGGCAGGGATGACGATGAGCTTGGCGACGATCTTTTTGTCCTTGTTCTTGAAAATACGGACACGAACGAAGTTCGAGGAACATGCCAGCTTTTTTCCCAAGTCGGCCAGAAATGGCCCTTCTATTCCTACCGCATTGGCGCCCTGACACAGCATAGCGAGGAGCTTGGCAGGACGTTCCGTGCAGACATGCTGACGCTGTCGACCGACCTTGAAGGGTCAAGCGAAGTTGGTGGGCTGTTCCTGCATCCGGGAGAGCGGGCGGGCGGGCTCGGCATGTTGATCGCCCGGAGCCGGTATCTGTTCATTCGCAACCACCGCGCGCGCTTCGCAGACCGCATCCTCGCGGAACTGCGCGGAATCATCGATGAGGCCGGTGGCTCGCCGTTTTGGGATGGCGTCGCCGGGCGCTTCTTCGGCATGAATTTTCAGGACGCGGATCAGTTCAACGCCGTGAACGGCAACCAGTTCATCGCGGATCTCATGCCCAAGCATCCGATCTACACAGCCATGCTGCCGGAAACGGCCCGGGCAGTAATAGGACTGCCCCACCCTTCCGGGCGCGCAGCGATGCGGATGCTGGAAAACGAAGGGTTCCGCTGGGAAAATTACATCGACATCTTTGATGGCGGCCCGACCATGACGGCACGGACCGATATGGTCCGCAGCATCTGCGAAGCACAGGACAGCGTGATTGTCGATATCCAGGACGGCGGGGACACGAAGGTCCTTGCCGCACATGGTCGACTGGCCGGATTCACGGCCGCCTATGCCCATATCAGCCCGGTCGCGGGCGGAATTCTTGTTGATCAGGACGGCGCAACGGCTCTTGGCGTGAAGAAGGGCGACACGATTACTCATATCGCGCGGTGGTAGGATGGCTATTGTCGAGATCAATTTTGACGGACTGATTGGTCCAAGTCACAACTATGCCGGCCTCAGCCTTGGAAACCTTGCATCGGCCAGGAACGCTGGAGGAGTGTCACACCCCCGCGCAGCAGCGCTACAAGGTATTGCCAAGATGCGCGCCAATCTTGCACTTGGCCTGACACAAGGCATTTTTCTGCTCCATGCCAGACCTGATCGCGCCTGGCTCGACGCGCTGGGCTGTCGTCCTGAGACAGCTTCGCCAGAGCTGCTTGCCAATGCGTTGTCCGCGTCATCAATGTGGGCGGCCAACGCGGCAACCGTGTCGCCTGCGACGGACACCGTTGACGGCAAGTGCCACCTCAGCGTTGCCAACCTCGTCACCATGCCGCACCGCAGCCATGAATGGCAGGGCACGCTCGCCCAATTGCGCCTTGCCTTTGCCGATCCGGCGTTTTCCGTGCACGGCCCCGTCCCTGCGCCATTTGGAGACGAGGGTGCCGCTAATCACATGCGTTTGTGCGAGACGCATGATGCACCCGGCGTGGAAGTCTTTGTCTATGGAGTCAGCGGCGGCCCTTTCCCGGCGCGTCAACATATTGAGGCTTCACGGGCGATTTCGCGGGTTCATGGCGTACAACGGTCATTGTTCGTCCAGCAATCCGAAGAGGCTATAGCTGCGGGAGCCTTTCACAATGACGTGGTTGCCGTCGCGAACGAGCGGGTCCTCTTTGCGCATGAACTCGCTTTTGCAGAAAAACACAGCTTTTACAGCGAACTGCGCTCTCTTCTTCCCCAAGCCGAAATCGTTGAAGTGCCGGCTGCCGCGGTCAGTCTGGCCGATGCCATTCAGTCATATCTGTTCAATGCGCAGCTCGTCACGCTTCCTGAAGGCTCCATGGCCCTGATTCTTCCGACTGAAGCTCAGGACAATCCCCGCGTCTGGGGCTGGCTGTCAGACATGGTCGCAGGGAATGGGCCGATCCGGAAGTTGATCCCGGTTGATGTTCGTCAGTCAATGGCGAATGGCGGCGGCCCGGCCTGCCTGCGCTTGCGTGTCGTATGCGACCCAACCACCGTCGATCCGCGCTTTCTTGTCGATGAGGCCATTCTGGACCGGATCACGGAAATTGTATCCGAGCAGTGGCCGGACTCCATTGAACCAGGCCAGCTCGGTGATCCGGACCTGTGGCACCAGCTTGGCTCGGCACGGGCAACGCTGCTGATGGCGCTCGACCTGGGTGAGCTGGCCTGACCTTCTGGTTCGCCGCGAAAACTGTCGGATTAATTTACAGTTTACCAAAAGTCTTAACCCGGGAATCCTGAAATTCCGGGCTTGGCGCGATGCTTGCTTAATCTTTTTACATGGGAGAGAAGATAAAGCGCCTGTTCGTCATAAAGACCAAGTGGGAAGCCTATGCCATAATCTACGCATTGGCTTTGGGCTCCGTCGAACGCGGACTCATCTATCTTGATCAATATCCGGGCATTGGAGGCAAACTGCTCTTTCTGGCGTGCACGGGCGCGGTATTCATGGGTGGCGCGAAAATCCTCGATGCGGTGCGCGCTCAGGTCTGACCAGCCGCTGCCGCAATCTGGCTTTCGCTATATCCCAGAAGCGTTCCCAAAACTTCGGCACTGTGCTGGCCCAGCAAGGGAGGCGCAACCGGCTCAACGATCGGCGTTTCCGAAAGTTTGAGCGGCGACCCGATCAACGGAACCTGGCCTGCAAGCGGGTGGGCAATGCTATAGACCATGTTACGCGCCACCGCTTCGGGTGCAGCAAGAGCCGTGTGAACGGATCGCACTGCGCCGCACGGCACACCAACCCGCCGCAATTCGGCAAGCCACCATTCGCTGGGATGCTGCCGGATCAAATCGGCAAGGATGGGAATCAGCGTCGCCCTGTGAATCACGCGTGCCGAGTTGGTAGCAAATCGTTCATCTTCGGCAATATCGGGCCTTTGAAGCAATTCGCGACACAAGTGTCCGAATTGGTGATCGTTCCCGACCGAAATCACGATTGCGACGTCAGCCGTCTCAAAGGTCTGGTAGGGAACAACGGTTGGATGGGCATTGCCCAGTCGCGCGGGCTCATTGCCGGATACAAGTGCGCCTGATCCAACATTGGCGAGCATAGCCAGTTGGGAATCGAACAATGCCATATCAATATGCTGCCCCAGGCCGTCCCTGTCCTTGGCGATCAGGGCAGCGAGAATGGCCTGCACAGCAAACATTCCGGTGAAGAGATCAGCAACGGCAACCCCGACCTTGACGGGAGGCCGATCTGCATCGCCATTGATGGCCATCATCCCGCCTTCAGCCTGGATCACATAGTCATAGCCGGGTTCGGCCGCGCGTGGACTGTGCCGACCATAGCCGGAAATGGAACAGTAGATGAGGCCCGGAAACTGCGCGGCCAGTTGGGTAGGAGTGGTGCTGCTCCGGGAGTCAGCCCTGTTCCCCCCACCGAAC
>CAYSCC010000025.1:0-10963 GCA_964429375.1 uncultured Chakrabartia sp. | reverse complement strand
TCTTCGCAGTGAGACCTCCTTGATTCAGACGATTGGCCGCGCCGCACGCAATGTCGAGGGCCGCGTCATTCTTTATGCCGACCGGATGACGGGAAGCATGGAACGCGCAATCGCCGAAACCGACAGGCGACGGGAGAAGCAGCTGAGCTACAATGCCGCACACGGCATCACCCCGGAAACGATCAAGCGGGCGATCGGCGACATCATCAAGGATGTCGCGTCTCGCGATCAGGTCACTGTCGAGATCGAGGACGGTCCGGTCCACATGGTCGGCCACAACCTGCGTGCCTATATCGAGGACCTCGAAAAGAAGATGCGCGCCGCTGCAGCTGATCTGGAATTCGAAGAGGCCGGGCGGCTCCGCGATGAAATCCGCGCGCTGGAACAAAGCGAACTCGGCATTCCCGTCGACCAGCAGAAACTGCCTGTCATGGGACGCAGCAATGAAGGCAAGCCGGGGACGCGAAAGACCCGTTTCGGCAAGGTGCAGCGCAAATTCGGGCGCTAGCGCACCGCCCCCTGCAACAGCAAACGCGGCACAAGAACAAACGCACCGAGAAGCGGCCAACGGCGCTGCCATGGCTTGATCACAATCTGGGTCCCCGCATGACGGTTGATCTTCCAGGCAAGATAATCAACGCCGCCTGCAAAAGTGAAGCTCGCCTTGGCCAGCCGCACGGCAGACATCAGCTTGCCGCGCCGTTGCAGGCTGCGCCACCTCCGCTGCGCTGCGGTGCGATCCAGAACGGTCTCTGGAATGGCCTGCCCAAAGCGGCGATAGCGCTCCGGATCCGCATCGATGATTGTGCCAGACCGGTCTTCACGTTCGGCCCGCAGTTCGGCACGATAGGTTTGCGAAAATCCGGCCCGCCAGATGTCCAACGGATCGACAGACTGCGCGATCGGGCGAGCGAAGCGAAACAGGGTTGGGGCGGCTTCGCATACTGATGAAACAACCGCATCACGCGCGGCCTGATCGGCAGACCAGACCAGTCGGCTCGGCTGGGCAAAGCGGGCCCAGACCGAGACTGTCGTGGCAGCGGGGCTGTTGAGGCTGGCAAAGTCCCGCTCGCTCAACACGGCATATTTTGCCGCGAGCCCCCCATGCGCAAAGGGGAAGACATTGGGCGGGATCAATCGGTTTGCGGTGGCAAGCCAGCTCTTGGGCCACGCCTCGTCATAATCGGAAACGATCAGGTAGAAATCGAGCATCAGGCCGTCCAGTTCCTGCTGTCGCAGACAGGACCCGTAGAACAGCACGGCCCTTGCAGCGCCAGGAAACTGCGCGGCAATAGCTTCGGCGATGTCCACCACGCGGGGATTGACGGGCTCCGCCAGTTCGGCGGACACGAGTGAACGCAGGTCGCTCACGCCGCGAGGCGAAGGAACGATACAGGAGGCGTCGAACGCAGGACAATCGGGCGGCCCTTCAGAGCATGAAACTCCTCGCCATCAAGAATGACGCTGGACCGTTCGCTTTCGATGCGGATGACATCACCCTGTTCGACATGGACACCGGCAACCGGGCGATCCCCGAGCTGGCCACGAATGCTCGCGATCAAGGCCTTCAGAAGGGCAAATGGTGACTGGTCAACCGCCATCAGCTTGAGGCCGGATGCCCCCCCGCCAGATTTGCCCCCGAGCAGCATCTTTTCGAGCGTTGTCACGATCAGGAAGGCAAAGCGCTGCGGTGTCTGGCCCTCACGGATCAGGGAAACACGCACCGGCTGGGGTTTAGGCGGGAAGAACTTGCCCCGGACCCCGAAAATCGCCGAGAACAGAACCAGTATGCCTGCAAGGACATGGCTCACTCCGTTGGGCAGTCCAAGCGGATAGATCTTGTTCCGGCAGAACAGGATGGTGTCTGCGAGGCCTGCGCCACCCAGAAACATGCCAAGCACGGGACGGTTGATCGCTGTATCACCTTCGGTCAGCGCAATCAGTTCTCGTTCGACAACATGGGGCCGAAGGTCAGCCTTGGCCAACTGGGCAATCCGTTCAAGCGCGACAAGCGGATCGCCGGATGATCCCAGGTCAAGCGCAATCAGGTTTGTCTTGCCATTCGGCAACACGGCAACCGGCGGCAATTCCCGACCGAACTGGCCTCCAGTGTAGAGCTCGGTCAACGTCGCCTGCACCGTGCCATCCCCGCCGTTGATGACTAGGACTTTCGGCCGGACGCGCGCAATGGATTCCAGCGCGTCGGAAATCTGGCTGACATGCTCCACCTCATAGTGAAACAGATCGGGCCGACTTGCACAGAAGGCCCGGATGCGCGGAAGCATGTCGCGATTGCCAGTCGAGCGTGGATTCGACAGGAGCGCGACAGCAACCATATCAGCGCCCTGATGTCATCTGCACGGGCTTGATCGAACCGCCCGAAAGATATTTGAGCACGATTGTAATTGTCGTGACACCGTCATTCACACGAATCGAGACCTTGTCCGCAGCCGGTTTGCGCTTGAACAGGATATCGAACAGCGAAACCTGGGGGTTGCCGGATGCGCCAGCACCATCGCCCCGGTCCGTCTTGCCTGCGCCGTCCACATCATGCCGGACGTCAACTGCGTAAGTTCCCGGCCCGGGGACCGGCATGCAAATCGACACGGGACCGGCCGATGGAACGTCGGTCAAGGTGCGCTTGAGCACATGCTTCTTGTCAAACCAGGTTGCCGGGCTTCCCCCGAACGTGCGCGCACGAACCGTACCAGCGCGATTCTTGAACCCGACGACATTGACGAGAATGGCAGGCCCATCGCCTCGCGCGCACATGGCAGCATCGGGACCCAGAATCGTTGCTGCCGCTGGCGCCGCAGTTGCAACAGCAACCGCGAGCGAAAGTCCAACCATGCAGCGGCGAAATTTCAACATGACCAACGAACTCCTCAAGGCTATATCCGGCAATACGCCGCCGAAATTCCCTGTGTGCTGTGCACTATGGGGACTCTTTGCGGCGAAATGATGGTCACAGGACAAACAGATTCACGATGCTCTCTGCCGCCGATCGCTATATCGCTCGCTTGATCGCGGCACCCCTGTTCTCCTGCCTTGTCATTGCGGCCCTGCTGCTGGTGCTCGACAAGATGCGGCGACTGTTCGATTTCGTGGTGTCGGAAGGCGGGCCAGTCAGCGTGGTCTGGCGCATGCTTGCAAACCTGCTGCCGGAATATCTCTCGCTGGGTATCCCGATTGGCCTTCTGTTGGGCATCCTCCTGGCCTTAAGGCGGATAGCCCTTTCATCGGAGCTCGATGCATTTCGTGCGATTGGCCAAAGCTATGGCCGCCTGTTGCGGACGCCCTATCTCTATACCGTTGCGCTCGCGCTCGTGAATCTGGCGATCGTCGGATATGTGCAGCCCTATGCCAGATATGCCTATGAAGGGCTCCGTTTCGAGCTCCGTTCGGGCGCGCTTGGCGCGTCGATCAAGGTGGGGGAGTTTACACATCTTGGCAAACGCATGACCATGCGGATCGAAAAGAGCAGCAACAACGGGCGAGATCTTGCAGGCATTTTTGTGATGGGCGAGGGAAAGGACGGCAAGACCCTGGCGGTGACCGCTGAACGGGGAACGTTCCTGGCAACCGACGATCCCGACACAATCATCCTGCGCCTGGCAAATGGCGTTCTGGTGCACGACGCTCCGGGCTACAGGACGCCGCGCATCCTGAGCTTTACCGGGCATGACCTGCCGATCGACCTGCCCAAGATCGAGGCGTTTCGCAATCGGGGCGGCAAGGACAGGGAACTGACAATCCCCGAACTGGCGCGTGTCGGGAACGATCCCAGAGTATCCAAGATGATCCGGGACGAAACCCGCGCCAACTTTCATTTCCGGCTGGTCGAAGTGGCCATGATGCTGCTCTTGCCTTTGCTTGCCGTCGCTCTGGCCGTGCCGCCCAAACGCTCGTCCTCTTCGTTGGGCGTGTTCCTGTCGATCGTGATGGTGGTCGCCTACCACAAGGTGAACCAGTATGCCGAAAGCATGGGCGCGCTGGGCAAGGTCGATCCCTTCTACGCCTTGTGGGTTCCCTTCCTTGCCTTTGCGATGCTGATTTGCTGGATGTACTATACTGTCGCCCATGTGCCCGGTGGACAGCCCATTGGCGCGCTTGAGCGCAGTTTTGCCAAGCTTGGCGCCGTGTTGAGGCGCCTTGGGGTAAAACTCCTTCCGAGTCTTGCAGGCAACTGATCGTGTCCAACTCCTTCTTCCCGTCGCGCACAATCAGCTGGTACATGGCGCGCATGTTTCTGCTGCGGAGCCTGGCCGTGCTCCTTGCCCTCACGCTCGTGCTGCAGACGCTCGACCTGCTTGGCGAATCAGGCCTTGTCCTCGCCTACAAGGGCAATGGGAGCGCGGAGCTCTGGAAGTACCTGTCCCTTCGCCTCCCTGAAATCATCGCGTTCCTTCTGCCGTTTTCAATCCTCCTGGGCACCATCATCACACTCGCCTCGCTGAACCAGAATAGCGAAGTGATCGCGATGAAGGCTGCCGGACTGTCTGCGCACCAGGTGCTTGCGCCGCTGATCGTTTCCGCCTTTGGCGTCGCCCTGGCATCCTTTGCCTTCAATGACCGCATCGTTTCACGCGCGACGGCCACGCTCGACCGCTGGCAACATGCCGAATACGGACCCATCCCCGCCGAACGGAACGGGGCGGACAATGTATGGGTCCGCGACGGCGATCATCTGATCCATGCAGAACAGGTGTCAGGGCGTGGACAGATGACGCGACTGTCCAATGTGACGATCTACAATCGCTCGGGCGGGTCGCTTCTTGCCGTTGTGAGGGCGCCACGCGCAGTTCCGCAGGGCGATGGCTGGACCCTGATCAATGCAAGCCGATTTGACGTGACTTCCGGCACGCGGTCAAGGCTTGGCAATGTCGCTGCCGGGGCTGGGGTGAGGCCGGAACAGTTTACCCTGTCCAACGTCAATGCGGAGGGGCTCTCGTTCAGGCGACTCTGGAGGGCAATTGGCGAACTGCAGGAGGCAGGTCGGCCCACGGCTGCCTTGCAGGCCGGGCTCTGGCACAAACTGTCCGGCCCCCTGTCGACGATCCTGATGCCCCTGCTCGGTGCCGTGGCGGCCTTTGGCCTTGCGCGATCCGGCCGGCTGTTTGTCCGGGCCGTCATCGGGATGGCATTGGGGTTTGCCTATTTCGTTGCGGACAATTTCGGTCTCGCGATGGGCAACCTGGGGGCCTATCCTCCGCTTCTGGCGGCTTGGGGCCCATTTCTGCTCTTCCTGCTGATTGGCGAAGCAGTCCTTATCCAGACGGAAGAATAGGCTCAGGAGCCTTTGGCTGTGTTGCCCATTAGCCGGATGACCAGGCCGGGAAGGCCGTCATAGCTTGCGCGATGATAGGCGGACCCCGGTGCCAGTGCATCGCTGAGCCTGCGGTGCGCTTCACCCAATGCATGATAAGGCAGACCTGGCAGCAGGTGATGCAGCGCGTGATAGCGCAACCCCACCGGCGCCCAAAGTGCGGGCAGCAAGCCCGGCGGTGGCACATTCACACTGTCAAGGAACTGCGCCGTAACGGACATCACCTCACCATCATTCTCCCACAGATGTGCAACAAGCGTCCGCACCTGATTGAGCACGATCACCCCTGAGAGGATCCCGAGGAACAGCAAGAAGTCCCGCATCTGAACCAGCCCGCCGAAGACAGCGGCCAGCAAGCAGATCGCCCAGATACTGCAGGCCGCCTCCAGCATCAGCCAGTCCCGTCGCGCCTCACCCTCGGGAGGTCGGCGACGGAAGACAGGGTTGATGATCAAGCCCGAAAACCGTTCGACCACAAGTCGCCGCAAGGGAGGAACGACAGCCGACACGGGCGAGAGAACCGCGAAGCGGACGAACAGCGCAACAGGGCCCAACGCCGAGACAAACACAAACAGCGGCACTGTCCAGGGCTTCATCAGCGCGAGCGGCAGATATTCGGGATCCTCGGCGGTTCCGTACCGAGTCCGCGCATGGTGGAGGTTGTGAATGCCTTCATACATGAACGACGGCACGAGCAGCGGCACGCCAATCAGCCCATTCCAGGCCAGACGGAACCCAGGCACGGCAGAATGCCTGATGTGTGTCAGCTCGTGGATAAAAAGCCCGGCACGATAGAGGCCGAGCACCGCAACCACGGCCCAGCAACCAGTGGCGAGCGGCTGTTCGGCCGCGATCGCCAGGAATAATCCGGCATAGCCCATGATCGCAAAGGTCAGGAAATCCGCCCAGTAGATCCATGGGTTCGGCGCATTGAGATCACGGGTCAGCTCCGCGGCCGCACGGATCATGGCCATGTCGTCCGGAACAGGGAGCTTTGCCGCATCTCCTTCAAGGAGCGGCGCAACACTGTGAGGGGCAAGGGTGCCAGAGTTCATGAATTGGGTCATGACCAGAACAGTGTGGCAGGATGATGGCGCGGCGTCGTACGGCGGGGATTCCCGCGGCGGCGGGAATGTCCTATGCCCTGGCCAAAGGAGACAGTCTTGACCCAAGCACCACTTACGGTTCGCACGGTGAATTCAAAGGCCGATCGGGCCGCCTTTGTCGATTTGCCTTACCGCCTTTACGCCGGCGATCCGCATTGGGTTCCGCCGCTGAGGGATGAAGTCCATGGACTTATCACGCCCGGCAAGAATCCCTGGTTCGAACATGGTGAGGCCCAGTTCTTTCTTGCCGAACGCGATAACAAGGTTGTGGGGCGGATCTCGGCGCATATTGACCAGCTGGCCCTGGCTCAGCCGAAGGAGAAGGGCATGGGCCCGGGCACGGGCAATTGGGGCCTGCTCGAGGCTGAGGACAAGGCTGCGGCAGAGTCCTTGATTGCCGCGGCAGAGCGCTGGCTGAAGGACAAGGGAATGGCGCGCGTCCTTGCGCCCCTCAGCCTGTCGATCTGGGATGAACCCGGCCTTCTGGTTTCAGGTTTTGACCATCCGCCCACTGTCATGATGGGGCACAATGCCCCGGCCTACCAGGGATGGATCGAAGGGCAGGGCTATGGCTTTGCCAAGGCCCTCAAAACCTGGGACCTGGACATCGGCCACCCCTTTCCCGAACTGGTCAACCGGATCGTTGCAGCCGGAGAGAAAAACGCGCGCATTCGGATCCGCTGCGTGAACAAGGCGCGCTTCAATGAAGAGGCAAGACTGATCCTTGGAATCCTGAACGATGCCTGGTCAGACAATTGGGGCTTTGTGCCCCTGTCCGACAGCGAGATCGCCTATGTTGGCAAAAAGCTGAAGCCCATCGTCTATGAGGACCTGATCATGGTTGCCGAATATGACGGGGAGCCGGTGGCATTCATGATTGTCCTCCCCGACATCAACGAAAAGCTGAAGCAGTTCGGCGGAACGCTTTTGCCCTTCAACTGGGCAAAGCTCCTGTGGTGGCTCCGCAAGCCGCAAGTCCGCACAATGCGCGTTCCCTTGATGGGAGTTGTCAAACGGCTGCAATCCTCTCGCATGGCAAGCCAGCTGGCATTCATGATGATCGAGTTTATCCGGCGCAATGCCGTGGCACGCTATGGCGCTTCACGCGGGGAGATTGGCTGGATCCTGGACGACAACCAGGGCATGAATGCAATTGCGGACGCAATCCGGTCCCGCGTCAACAAGGAGTATTGGCTCTATGAAAAGGCGCTGTGATGGCTGACTTGTCCGAAAGGATCGCATCCTTTCATGCGCTCCATGAATCCGGCTGCTTCATCCTGCCCAACCCCTGGGATGCCGGAAGCGCAAAGCGCCTTCAGAGCCTGGGTTTCAGAGCCCTGGCGTCTTCAAGCTCGGCGGCGGCATGGACCCTTGGCCTCAAGGATCATGAAATCACAATCGAGCAGATCCTTGATCATCTGGAGCGTTTGTGCCGGGCGACCGATCTGCCGGTCAACGCCGACTTCGAAAGCGGCTTTGCCGATGACCCCAGCGGCGTTGCAGCCAATGTTCGCCGCGCGCTCGAGACGGGCATTGCCGGCCTGTCGATTGAGGACCAGGCGGCGCCGGGCGAGCTCTACCCGCTCAACCTGGCGATTGAACGCATTCAGGCCGCACGGGCCGCCATTGACGCGAGCGGAACGGGCGCCGTGCTTGTGGCCCGAACCGAAGCCTATCTCAACAACATCAAGGACGTATCTTTTGCGATCGAGCGCATGACCGCCTTTGCCGAGGCAGGAGCGGACTGCCTGTTTGCACCCGGGATGACGGACCCTGCCGAAATCGTGGCCACGGTCCGGGCCGTTGCGCCCAAGCCGGTCAATGTCCTCATCATGAACGCCGATATGCGAGTATCGGATCTCGCTGCACTGGGTGTGCGCAGAGTGAGTGTGGGGGGCGCACTGGCAGCTGCAGCCTGGCGCGGATTTGATGCGGCTGCGGCAGCACTCGCGCAGCAGATCGCCTAGGCGAGTTCGATCCAGGTTGCGGCGTGGTCGCTGGCCTTTTCACGGCCACGGTGTTCCTTGTCGACGCCTGCATCGGTCAGGCGGTCGGCAGCCTCTGGCGACAGCATCAGGTGATCAATCCGAAATCCCTGATCCCGCTGCCAGGCACCGGCCTGATAATCCCAGTAGGTCCAGAGCGGCCCCGAGGGATGGCGCGCACGCAGGGCATCCGTAAGGCCAAGCATTGAAAGCCGCCGGAATGCAGCGCGACTTTCAGGCTGCATCAAGGCATCGTCCGCCATTGCCCGGGGGTTCGCAATGTCTGCGTCGGTTGGAATGACATTATAGTCGCCCGCCAGGATCACCGGTTTTTCAAGCGCCATCAACTCTTGCGCGCGGCGCAGCAGCCGTTCGAACCAGCGCAGCTTGAAGTCGAATTTCGGTCCCGGCTGGGGGTTGCCATTCGGCAGGTAGATGCTTGCCACGCGCACGCCCATCACATCGGCTTCAATGTAGCGGCTATGTTCATCTTCGGGCTCTCCATCGAGACCCTTGCGGACTTCGACCGGGGCCTCCCCGCGGGCCAGAATGGCAACGCCGTTGAATCCCTTCTGGCCATGCCAGACCCCGGTATAGCCCGCGGCCTCAATCTCGCGAACGGGTAGGGTTTCGTCGCTCGATTTCAATTCCTGCAGGCAGACAATGTCGGGAGCGGTTTCGTCCAGCCATTCGATCAGCCGTGGAAGCCGGGCCTTGATTCCGTTGACGTTATAGGTGGCAATGCGCATCAAACGGAAAAGCTTGCCCCGCAGCCACAACCGGATGCAGCCTGTGGATTGGTGATCCGGAAGGCAGACCCTCCCAGGGATTCAACGAAATCGACCTCGGATCCCTCAATAAGATCGAGGCTGACTGGATCAACCACCAGGCGAACCTCGCCTTGGGCCGTCACGATATCATCCGGTTCTACTGTGTCGGCGAGGCCGTATCGATACTGGAAGCCGGAGCACCCGCCCCCTTCGACTGCAAGCCTCAGGATTGCGGGCTTTCCCTGCCGCCCGGCGATCCAGGCAACGCGGGCAGCCGCCCGTTCTGAAAGTGTCACGCTCATGGAGAAAAGATAGGCCGATTGACCCAAGACCGCAACCGCAAGCGGCAAACGGGCTATTTGGCGCCGGGTTCCAGCGGACCGCCGACAGCAACTCCGCCGGTGCGGCGCTGCATCGCCACCAGATAGTCCGATGTCTGGAGGAAGGGCACCGGATTGACCGCGCGACCATCAATCCGCACTTCATAGTGCAGATGGGTTCCGGTTGACCGGCCTGTCGAGCCCATCAGGCCAATCAGCTGTCCCCGCTTCACCCGCGTGCCGGGAGCAACAAGGATGGATGACAAATGGCCATAGCGGGTCTGAATGCCGCGACCATGGTTGAGTTCAACAAGATTGCCATACCCGCCTGCCCAGCCAGTGCGATTCACGATCGCATCGGCCGTTGCATAGATGGGCGTTGCATATGCCCCGGGAATGTCCACACCGGCGTGCATGGCCGCGCCGCCGCGGAACGGATCGGTACGAATGCCAAAATTGCTTGTGAAGGTCAGGCTTTGAACAGGCCGCATCGACGGGATCGCCACGATGCCGGCCTGCAGCTGATCAAGACGCCTCCAACTGTTGAACAGGGCCTGAAACTGGGGGTCGGGCTGTCCCGGCTTGGCAGGCGCAATCTGGGTTCCCGACGGGACTGGCTCATATGGGCCGCCAACGCCAGTCATGGACTGGGACCCGAGCCGCTGGGGTGACAGGCCCAGACGTGCGACCATCCCGGCCGCTTCCCTGTATCGGGCTTCTGTCGACTTGCGCACAGCCGAAGCCATAGCAGTCTGCGAAAGTTCAACCTCCCCGAAGGCGGCCGCAATTTCCGAATCGACCGATCGCGCCTCGGCCGGAAGAAGTGCCGCCAGCTTGGCTGGATCAGCTTCGCCCTTCAGGACAGCGGCAAGAAAGGCCTGCCGTGCTTCAAGCTTGGCCGCGTGCTGGCGTGCCGAAACACGAATCGCGGACACTTCCGATTGGAGGGCCTCCACCCGGTATTCCATTTGCGCCACTTCGGCCTGGCGTGATGCGAAATTGGCAATGGCCCGCGAAATGACCGGCGCCCCCAGCGCGAACTGGATCAGCCCGAAACCGGAAATGGCGAGAATGAACGTGGCAGTCGACACCGCAGCGAACTGCGCACGGGCAGAGACATGGACACGGCGCATTGCGCTCCCGTCATGCACAAATACATCTCTTGCGCGAAACAGCTGCCGGAATTTGGACAATAGCCCAGACCCGTACGATTGCGACAAAGAAGCCATGATTCCCCCGGCGACCCAAACTCTGAAGCGTCACCTACGACCCGACGCCAATTATGATGGAAATCACTGAGGCACGGGCCCCGCTGATGCAAGCGACGCGTAAAGTTCACGGGGCAGACCGGCTTTTGAGCGCGCCGAGTCGTTGAACGGAGGCTTCAGGGGGCCTCGGAAATACTGTCGCACCAGCGATTGCCAGTGTTCCGCAACATCGAGTCCCGCAGATTCGC
>CAYSCC010000024.1:0-11173 GCA_964429375.1 uncultured Chakrabartia sp. | reverse complement strand
CATCAGCCCGGCAAGGCCCTTCTGCCCCTGAAGCAACAGAGCCTGCGCGACAAACTGCAACACGAACAGGGGCACGATCAGGATCACAAGGACCAGAAGAAAACCAAGGAACAGCTCCTTGCCTGTGCCGGTCCATTCCAGCCGGTCATCGATGAACCGTGTTCGGCTCCACAGATAACGCCGTTCGCGACTGATTCCCCAGAATCGGTAGAAGCCCAGCGTCACGATCGAAAGAAGCAGGTTGGACAGCAGGATCGGGGTGAGCTCACGCCAGTCCCCTTCAAATGCAAACGCTGTCTCGTCCTGCGATCCAATACCCATGGCCTAGCCTCCATTCCCCTTGAAGAGATCAGGCTTTCAGGTTTGCCCGCAAAGGTCAATCCGGGCGCCCAAACAAGGGCAATTGCGGTTCCGGACCCGGAAGGCATTTGGGCCTGGCCGACGTGACGGCAAGATGACGCGGCGTGGTAGCCCGGCTCTAGCGTGTGTGACTCGATGGCGCATGGGGTGGTTCAATCTCGGGCGGCTCGGGCGCATCAAGGTCGCCTTCCCATTTCGCCACCACGACAGCCGCCACAGCATTGCCGACCACGTTCGTGCCGGACCGCCCCATATCGAGAAACTGGTCCACCGCAAGGATCAGGACGAGACCCGCTTCGGGAATGTGAAACTGGGCCATGACTGCCGAAATGACGACCAGGCTTGCACGCGGGACAGCCGCCATGCCCTTTGACGTCAGCATCAGCGTCAGCAGCATTGTGATCTGCGCTTCAATCGGGATGTGCATGCCGTAAAGCTGTGCGATGAACAGCGTCGCAAACCTCATGTACATCATCGAGCCATCAAGATTGAAGGAATAGCCCAGCGGCAGGACAAAGCTTGCGATCTTGGGCGGAACGCCAAAACGGTCGAGCGCTTCAAGCGTGCGGGGATAGGCGGCCTCCGACGACGCGGTCGAAAAGGCCAGAAGGATGGGTTCGCGAATGTATCGGAACAGGGTTCCGGCGCGCGGCCCGACGACCAGAAACGCCGCCACGAAAAGAACGGCCCAAAGGATCACCAGCCCGAAATAGAAGCTGCCGATGAACTTGATGAAGGTACCGATCACGCCAAGCCCGTTGATCGCGACCACCTTGGTCATCGCTGCAAACACGGCAACGGGCGAAGCGCGCATTACATAATCGGTCACTTGCAGCATGACATGCACGAGCGCATCGATGCCGCGCGTGATCGGTTCGGCCTTTTCGCCCACGGCAGTCATCGCCACACCGAAGAAGACGGAAAAGATCACGATCTGCAGAATCGTGTTGTTCGCCATGCCCTCAACGACGGACTTGGGAAACATTTCGGCGATGATCTTGAAGAAATCACTCTCCGGCTTGGCAATTCCCGCCGTCACATCAGGAGGCGGCAGTTCGAATCCCCCGCCTGCCCCGGGTTCGAGAATGTTGACAAGGACCATGCCGAGCGTGAGCGAAACCACCGTCGCGCCGACAAACCATCCGATGGTCTTGGCTCCGACACGGCCCAGCGCCGCAGTGTCGCCCATATGGACAATGCCGGACACCAGGGTCGCAAAGATGAGCGGGGCAATGATCATCTTGATGAGGCGAAGGAAGATATCCGTGATGAGGCCCATATATTTGCCCCATTCGGCAAGGGCGGCCTTGACGTCATCGGGAATCGCGGCGGGATCCGTCAGGACGCTGCCTGTATAGGCAAGGTGCAGGATAGACCCGGACAGGATGCCAAGGCACAGTCCGACCATGATGTAGAATGTAAGCCGTTTGGCCATGACGCGTGTCCTCAACCCTTTGCGTTTAGCAGACGCGATCCGCGCCTATCCGTCAAGACGTTCGAGGATATCCCTGGCGAACTGGCTGAGAGTATCATCGCGCGCGCCCATGATGAGGATGCGATCTCCGGAACGCGCTTCGGCCAGCAGGCGGTCGGCAATGTCTTCCCGGGACGCACAATGGCTGGCTTGCGCACCTATGGCCTGGGCAAGCGTGTCGCTGCCCACGCTGCGGTCCACCGTGCCTCCATAATAGACGGGATCGGGCAGGAAGAGCCGATCATCGCCGCCAAGCCTGCTCCGAAACGTGGCGGCCAGATCATTGCCCATCAGTTTCAGCGGCCCATAGCCATGTGGCTGGAACATCACGAGGAGACGCCCCGGAAAGGCATGGAGCGTATCAAGGGTGGCGCCAATCTTGTCCGGGTTGTGGCCAAAATCATCGATGATCGTGACGCCATGACGCGATCCGACGAGTTCGAGCCGCCGGCGCAGACCGGAAAAACCGGCGAGCGCAGCAGCGCCGTCTGCAATCGGGATGCCCACTGCTTCGGCTGCCGCCAGCGCGGCCAGCGCATTCGACGCATTGTGGCGCCCAGGCACATTCAGGCAGACACGGACCCCGCCTGCCAGGAAATCGACGCCATCGGGTCGCTCAACAAGATCCGTGCCGCGCAGATCCGCGTTTTCGCCAAAGCCGAAGGTCGTGGCGTTACTGCCGGCAAGTGCCAGAGCTTCCGCATTGTCCGCATTCACGATGGCCCGGCCCGCCCGCCTGGCAAAATCGCCGAAGAGGCGCCTCAATTCGTCCATGGACTTGTGATCGAGCGCCACATTGTTGAGGACCGCAACGTCCGGCTGATATAATGCGATCGAGCCGTCGCTTTCATCGACCTCGCTCACAAAGGCATCCCCGGCGCCCACGCGCGCACTTGCAAAGGGTGTATCCGGACGGACATAATTCTTCATGACAGCGCCGTTCATGATCGTCGGATCGAGGCCGGCCTGATCCAGAATCCAGCCCGTCATGCCGGTGACAGTTGACTTGCCGCTGGTCCCGCCAATCGCAATTCTCAGCTTGCTGGCATTGAACAGCTGGGCCAGCAGGTCTGCCCGGGCGAGGCGGATGAGGCCCAGCCGGTCTGCGGCCACGACATCTGGCACGCTGTCTTCCACGGCCGCTGAGGCGACAAAGACCTGATCCGGTGCCACACCCGATCCATCCTGCGGGAAGAGCGCGATTCCGAGCTTTTCCAGCGCAGCAAATTTTTCGGCTATGCGCCCCTGATCAAGCGAACGGTCCGAACCGGAAACACGACTTCCACGCGCTGCGACAATCATGGCCAGGGGCATCATGCCGGATCCGCCAATACCGCAGAAAAAATAATGAGGGTCGTTCATGGTTGCGCGCTTCTGGCGCTTCATGCAGCCAAGGGCAAGCGTAACCGAGCGAGCACGCCCCCCATATCCTCGCTTTCCTCGAGCGTGATGGAGCCCCCATAAATTTCGGCAACATCCCGCACGATGGCAAGGCCCAGCCCGGTTCCCGGTTTTGACGAGTCAAGCCGAACCCCGCGATTGAAGAGCTTGTCCCTGTCTTCCGGTGAAATGCCCTGGCCGTCATCCTCGACCAGGATCTCGGCCATGCTCCCCGCAACGCCGACGGTCACGAACACGCTGCCACCGCCATATTTCGCGGCATTCTCGATCAGGTTGCCAAGCATTTCGTCCAGATCCTGCCGCTCGACATGGACAGACAGGGACTTGTTGCCATCCATGTCAAAGCGGACTTCGGGGAAGAGGCGCGACACGGCCCGCTCGACGGACTCAAGACTGGCCCACACTTCGGCCCGGCTGTGCACATTCCCCCGGCGACCGACAGCACGCGCACGCGCAAGGTGGTGATCCACCTGACGCCGCATGGTCGTGGCTTCCCGGATCACCGTTTCGCTGAGGTCGCTTGCCTGGGCGGTCGCGGCGTTCATGATCACGGTCAAAGGCGTTTTGAGGGCGTGCGCGAGATTGCCCGCGTGCCGACGCGCCTCTTCTGCCTGCGTTTCGTTGTGGGAAAGCAGCCCGTTCAGTTCCTCAACCAGCGGCGCAACCTCATTGGGCAATTCATGTTCATCGACTCGGTTCGCCCGACCCGCTCGCATGTCTGCAATCGCCTGCCGGAGCGAACGCAAGGGCCATAGCCCGTAAAGCGTCTGGAGGGCCGCCATCACGATCAGCCCCAGCCCCAGCAACGCAAAGCTGCGAAGCAGCGTCTTGCGGAGCGTGCCGATCTGATCATCCAGAACGGCCCGGCTTTGGGCTACCTGAAACCTCCAGACCGTGGGAGAGCCGGGAAGGACGATGTCCCGTTCGGCAACGCGTACTGTCTCATCAGCAAATTCGTTGCTGTCATAGACATGCGTGTCGTCATCGGCATGGCCGGCGCGCACATTGAGCGCCCTGTCCCACAGCGAGCGGGAACGGAACGGCGCATATCCCTCACCCGCGATCTGCCAGTAGAATCCCGAATTGGGCTCAAGGAAACGCTGATCGCCAAGCGGGCGGTTGAGGCGCACCTCTCCGAAATCGTCAATCTCGGCAGCAGCGACCATCGACGTCAGGACAAATTGCTGGCCATCATCGAAATTGCGCGTGATCGCGTTGGTCAGAACCCGGTCGAGCGCCAGCCCGCCGCCCAGCAACAGCAGGAAAATCCATGCCGCTGCAATGCCGATCATCCGTCGGCTCAATGACCCGCTTGCCAGCCGCAGCCGCCAGCTGCCTATCTGCCAGCCACCGCGCCGGGGAGGGGCCCGGTCAGGCAGGATCTTCGAGACTGTAGCCAAGGCCGCGGATGGTGGTGATGACATCTGCACCCAGTTTCTTTCGGATACGCGTGACAAACACCTCGATCGTGTTCGAGTCGCGATCAAAATCCTGATCGTAGATATGTTCGATCAATTCAGTCCGGGAGACGACCTTGCCCTTGTGGTGGAGAAGGTACGAAAGGAGCTTGTATTCCTGCGCGGTCATCTTGACCGGCTCTCCCGCCAGCGTGACCCGTCCCGACCGGGTATCGAGGCGAACATCGCCCGCGATCAGTTCGGAAGACGCATTGCCGCTGGCCCGGCGGATCAGTGCGCGCAGTCGTGCAATCAGTTCCTGCGTCTGGAATGGCTTGGCCATATAGTCGTCAGCACCGCCATCGAGGCCGGCGACCTTGTCGGACCAGCTGTCACGGGCTGTCAGGACGAGGACCGGCATGACCTTGCCTTCCTTGCGCCACCGGTCGAGCACGGTCAGTCCGTCGATTTCGGGCAGGCCCAGATCAAGGATGACGGCGTCGTAACTCTCCGTCGATCCCAGATAATGTCCGTCTTCCCCGTCCGTGGCGAGGTCCACAGCATAGCCTGCGCCTTCAAGCGTGTTCTTGAGCTGCGTGCCAAGAGTTGGCTCATCTTCAACGATCAGTACGCGCAAGGATAGTCTCCCCTAATGGCCGGCCAAATGGTCATTCGCCCGTTCTGCCCAATATTGCACCGCTTTTTCCGTTCACATCAACCCAGATCACCTTGGGCCCCTGCATGAACTTGAGGCGATACCGCAGCTTTTCCCCATCAAACTCGGCCCCGATATAATCGGCCCCCCGGGCCTTCATTTCGGGAACGATCTCGTTTTCGATGCTGCGCAGCGGGCGCACGGCGCCCTGGCGGGTTGCCTGGAAGGCGGCATCCTGCTCGACTCTCCGGCCCTTCTGCGCGACAGCGGGAACGACCGGGAGCGCACAAAGCGAAAGCACAAGAATAAATGATTTGAACATTGTCATAAGGTCTTGGCATAGGGCGCGCCCATTGAATAGGCCATGAATGGCTTTTGGCTGCATCAACATTCGGGAACCTGCCATGTCCGCGCCCATACTTGCCTTTGAAGGCCTGGGACTTGTCCAGGGTTCCGGCTGGCTTTTCCGCGATCTTGATATCTTCATTGGCGAGCGGGACCGGCTGGCGCTGATCGGGCGCAACGGCGCAGGCAAGACAACGCTCTTCCGGCTGCTCGCCAATCGCATCGAGGCCGATGTCGGACGGCGCACGATCGTTCCGGGAACGCGGGTGGTGCTCCTTGAACAGGAACCTGCGCTCTCCGGCTTTGCGACCCTGAAGGATTTCGCCACCAGTGGCCCGGATGGCCCGGCTGCACATGACGTCGAAGCCATTGCCGATCAGATCGGGATCGACCTTTCCCGCGAGGCGAGTCGCGCAAGCGGCGGGGAACGCAGGCGGGCCGCCATTGCCCGCGCACTCGCCATGGATCCCGACGTGCTGCTGCTGGACGAGCCGACCAACCATCTCGACCTTGCCGCGATCGATTGGCTGGAGGACTGGCTCGGCCGATACACCGGTGCATTCATCGCCATATCCCACGACCGGACGTTTCTGACACGACTGACGCGTTCGACGCTCTGGCTTGATCGCGGCCGGATCCGGCGATCAGAGATCGGCTTTGGCGGGTTTGAACGCTGGATGGAGGCCGTTTATGCCGAGGAAGCCCGCGCCGCCCAGAAACTTGATGCGAAACTGAAGCTGGAACTGCACTGGCTCCAGCGCGGTGTCACGGCCCGGAGTCGGCGCAACCAGGGGCGCCTTGAGAATCTGAACCAGATGCGGGCCCAGCGTGCCGCCATGCTTGGGCCGCAGGGGACAGCAAAGCTGGGCGTTGTCAGCGACGATGTGCGATCCAGATCCGTCATTGTGGCAGACAGCGTCGGCAAATCCTTTGGCGAGCGGACGATCATCAAGAATTTTTCGCTGCGAATCCAGCGCGGAGACCGGATCGGGATCGTGGGCGCCAACGGCGCAGGCAAGACAACTCTGCTCAAACTGCTGACGGGCGAAATTGCGCCAGACACCGGAACAATCACTCTGGCCAGGACGCTGAACGGAATCGTGATTGATCAGCAACGGGCGCTGCTTGCTCCGGAAAAGACGGTGCGCGACGTGTTGTGTGAAGGCGGGGACTGGATCGAGGTGCGCGGCACCAAAAAGCACATCCAGGGCTACCTCAAGGACTTCCTGTTCGAGCCGGGACTTGCCGATGCGAAGATCGGGACATTGTCGGGCGGAGAACAGTCGCGCCTGCTTCTCGCCCGCGAATTTGCACGTGCGTCAAACCTGCTGGTTCTCGATGAGCCGACCAACGACCTGGACCTCGAGACGCTGGACCTTTTGCAGGAAGTCATTGCCGACTATGATGGCACGGTCCTGATTGTCAGCCATGATCGTGACTTTCTGGACCGGACGGTGACCCTGACCCTGGGCCTTGACGGCTCCGGCAAGGTCGACATCATCGCAGGAGGCTATGCCGATTGGGAACGCAAGCGTGCCGGGCCGCAGGCGGAAACCAGAAAGACGCCAAAGCCGGAGACAGCCCGCAGACCCGAGCGGACTGCGACCAAGCTCAGCTACAAGGATCAGCGGGACTTTGATTTGCTTCCGGCCAGAATTGAAGAAATCGAAGCGGCCATTGTGCGGGACGAAGCCCTGTTGTCCGACGCAACTCTCTACACACGGAATCCGGCCCGGTTTGCCGAATTGACCAAGGCCATCGCGCTGGCGCGGGCAGAAAGGGATGCCGCTGAAGAACGGTGGCTGACCTTGGCCGAAGCTGTCGAGGCACTTGGTTAGGGTGCGATCCGCCCGCCATGGAGCCTGATCGACTGCACAGCCAGCCGCTCGGCCTCTTCGAGGTCGTGGGTGACATAGACGACGGGAATGGCGATATCGCCAAGCAAATCCTCGAGCGCGCCAAGCAATCTGGCCCGCGCATCCCGATCAAGGCCTGAAAGCGGCTCATCCATCAGCAGCAGTTGAGGCTGCGACAGAAGCGCGCGAGCAATGCCCGCTCGCTGGGCCTCTCCTCCCGATAGTCGGTCCGGTGACCGGTCGAGCAGGGCCGCAATTCCGGTTCGCTCGATCGCATCACCAAGCGCGAAAGGCCCATCGGGCGCGCGGGCCATGGCAAAGGCAAGGTTCTGGCGCACGGTGAGGTGCGGCAGGAGCCCGGCCCCCTGAAACACGTATCCGGCACGGCGCCGATGCGGCGGGACGAAGGTCTCCCCGTCCTGCCAGATTGTGTCGCGAAAGCGAATGGTGCCGGGATGCCGATCAAGGCCGGCGAGGGCCCGCAGGACGCTGGTCTTGCCGGACCCGGAAGGTCCAAGCAGCGCCGTCACGCCCTCTGCCGGCCAGGCCATATCGATATCGAGCGAGAAATCGGCGCTGATCCGCGCTTGGAGCCGCACAGCAATGGTCATGGCCGGACCCCTGTTATCTTGCGTTCGACCAGAAGCAAGGCCAGCAGAGCCGCAAAGGCAAAGGCGACCATGCCACCGGCAAGCGCGTGCGCTTCTTCGAACTGGAGGCTTTCCACAAGCTGATAGATTCGTGTCGACAGGACTTCCGTCTTTCCCGGAATTGCGCCGCCGATCATGAGCACGACGCCGAATTCCCCAACGGTATGCGCAAAGGTGAGGATGGCGGCAGACAGAAATCCGCGTCGCGCCAGCGGAAGAGCGACATGGACGAACCGGTCGAACGGCCCGGCCCCCATGGTCGCCGCAATCTCGAAGGGGCGGCTGCCGATGGATTCAAAGGCCGTCCGCAATGGCTGAACGGCAAATGGCAGCGAATAGAACAGCGACCCGATCACAAGCCCGGTGAAGGTGAAGGCAAGCGTTCGAACCCCAAATGGATGAAGAAGAATCATCAGGGGACTCTGGGGCCCAAGCGCAATGAGAACATAAAAGCCGATCACTGTCGGCGGGAGGACAAGCGGCAGCGCTGTCAGTGCGCCGACAATCTCCTTCCAGCCGCTTCGCGACCGGGCAAGCCACCATGCAAGTGGAGTCCCGAGCACGAGAAGCAGCAACGTGGTCACCGCTGCGAGTTCGATCGTCGTCAGGATGACGAGGTTCATCGGCGCATCTCATACCCATAACGCTGGATGATCGTGACCGCCCGGCGCGATTTCAGGAAAGCCAGAAACGCCCGCGAGGCTGGATCCGTTGCACCTGTCTTCAGCAGGACTGCCTGCTGATTGATCGGCGCATGCAGAGACTTGGGCACGATCCAGCGCGACCCTCCCGACACATTGACCAGCTGGCTCAGCGCGACAAACCCCAGCTCGGCGGCACCAGTTGCAACGAACTGATAGGTCTGGGCAATCGAACTGCCCTTCACAATCTTCGGCACGACGGATGGATAGACGCCAAGCATCTTCATCGTCTGGACTGCCGCCAGACCATAGGGCGCGGTCTCAGGGTCAGCGATTGCAATCCTGCCAAAACGACCGCGTTTCAGGATCGCGCCTTTGGCATCGACCAGCCCGGGCGTCGCCGAATAAAGCACAATCCGCCCCACAGCATAAGTGAAGCGGGACCCTGGAACCGCCAAGCCATCCTGATCGGCTTTCAGTGGCCTTTCCGCATCGGCTGAAAGGAAGACCTGAAACGGCGCCCCGTGGGAAATTTGCGCGTAGAATGCGCCGGATGCACCAAAACTCAGCACGGCCCTATGACCGGTTGCGCGCTGGAAGGCAGCGGCGATCTCCTTCGCAGGCTCGCTGAAATTGGCGGCAACCGCCACCTGGGTTTCACCGGCCTTGGCGGCGGCAACCGGCAGACAGACAAATGCTGCCAGAAACAGCGCAACGCGATGCAATGCAAGCTGGTTCATGGCCTCAGGATCGTCGCTCCAGCAGTCTTGCCGGCTTGCAGGTCACGGTGCGCCTGTGCAGCATCTTCCAGGGCATAGGTCTGCCCGATGTTCGCGGAGATCACGCCCTGGCGGAACATGTCAAAAACATAGGCCGCCCCTGCTTCGCGTTCCGACGGGTCTGCGTAATAGTCAAACAGCGTCGGCCGCGTCACGAAAAGCGAGCCCTTCTGCGCCAGAATGCCCAGATTGACCCCCGACACCGGACCGCCCGCATTGCCGTAGCTTACAATCATGCCGCGACGTCCGGTCGCAGCCAGCGAGGTGTCCCATGTTGCCATGCCAATGCCGTCAAGGCAGACCCGCGCTCCCGCCCCGCCCGTGATCTCGCGCACGCGGGCGGCAACGTCTTCTGTCTTGTAGTTGATCACATGGTCTGCGCCGGCCTCGATCGCAAGGCGGGCCTTTTCCGGCGTGCTGACTGTGCCGATTACTGCGGCACCCACATGTTTCAGCCACTGAACCAGCAACAGGCCAACACCCCCAGCCGCGGCATGGACAAGCACAGGCCATTTTGCCTGCACCCGGGCACAGCGTTCGACAAGAAATTCGGTGGTGCAGCCTTTCAGGAGGCCCGCCGCAGCGACATCATCACTGATGTCGTCCGGAATGACAAACAATGATGCCGCCGGAATGTTCCGCTCTGTCGCATAGGCCCCCAGCAACGGCCCGAAAGTGCACACCCGATCGCCCACGGAAAGCGTAGTGACATCCTCCCCAACGGCTTCGACCACGCCAGCCGCCTCGATGCCGAGCCCATTCGGTAGCGGGATGGGATAGGTGCCATCCCGATGATAGGTGTCGATATAGTTCAGCCCGACCGCCGTGTTGCGCATTCGCACCTCAGCAGGGCCCGGCGCGGGCAGGTCCTGGTCGACCCACTGAATGACCTCAGGCCCACCCTGTTCGCTGATCCGTGCCACACGTGCCATCTGTTCTATCCTTCGCACCAATGGATATCGACCGGCGTCTCAAGCCCGGCCAGCACCCGCCCCACGGGAAGGGGCGAACTGTCTCCATCCCTGATTGCCTGCTCAAGCAGTTTGCGCTTCGTGTTCCCGGTCAACACTATGACAATCGATTTGGCCGACTGAATCGCATTCCGGGTCAGCGTCACTCGGGCGACCGGGGCTTCGGGCGGCAAGGGATCGGGCATGACGCCCACGGCCTTGCGCTCTGCCGGGGCATTGAGGGCATCCTCCAGATCGGGACCGTTGAAGATCGAAGCGGTGTGGCCATCTTCGCCCACGCCAAGCCAGACAAGGTCTGGCGGCCAGTGAAAATCGCTGATGCGCGATGACGCGGCTCCCCCTGCGGCCTTATAGTCTGCGGCCTTTTCCGAAATGATCGGGACGACGCGGGCCCCCTTGGGCAGGAAGATCCGCGCCAGTCCCGCAACATTGCACAGGGGATCGTCCAGCGGGACAATCCTTTCGTCCGTCGGAAAGATCGTCACCCGTTTCCAGTCGATCTTCTGCTGAGCGAGCTTTTCAAGGATGGGACCCGGCGTCTTGCCACCGGCAAGCGCAACCACGGCGGAGCCACGGGCATCAATTGCAGATTCGATGATGAAACCGACATCGCCCGCCACGGCTTCGGCGAGTTCATCCATGTC
>CAYSCC010000023.1:0-11244 GCA_964429375.1 uncultured Chakrabartia sp. | reverse complement strand
TTCTCTCCGGCTCGCCGCTGCCGCTGACGGATGCCATCATCCGCAAGGAGGATGCCGTTGGGGTGCTTTGCGTCCAACATGCCGAGCCCCGGCGCTATGAAGAAGTTGAAATTGAAGCATTACAGACAGTTGCAATGGTTCTTTCCGAACTTATCGCAAACGCTGGATTGATCGACAACGCCGAAGCGCGGGGCTCCAAGGTGCACAACACGTCGGCTCTTCGCCTGAATGGACTGAAACTGGTCGATGGCATGGCCAAGGGATATGCCGTCTTTCACCAGCCGCGCATCACGATTGAACACACAGTCGCTGAAGATATCGAGGCGGAGAGGCATCGTGTCTATTCGGCCTTTGACAAGATGCGTGAGCAGATCGACAAGATGGCGAGCCAGGCCGAATTCGGCGGAGAGGGCGAACATCGTGACGTCATCGAGATGTACAAGATGTTTGCCTATGATGAAGGCTGGTCGCGACGCATCAACGAAGCCATTGATAGCGGCCTGACGGCAGAGGCCGCCATTGAACGGGTCCAGCAGCGCACGCGCATGCGGATGCGACAGATCGATGATCCCTTGCTTGCAGACCGGATGCATGACCTTGAGGATATGTCCAATCGCCTCTTGCGGATCGTGTCCGGACAACTGGCTTCGGCCGCCCAAGCGGGCCTGCGGCGCGACACAATACTGGTAGCACGCAACCTTGGCCCTGCCGAACTCCTGGAATATGACAGGCGTCGTCTCAAGGGTGTGATCCTTGAAGAGGGATCACTGACTGCGCATGTCATCATCGTTGCGCGCGCGATGGGAATTCCGGTTCTGGGTCGCGTGAAGGATGTCCGCCGGTTGATCTCCGAGGGCGATCTGCTTCTCGTGGATGTTGGCCAGTCGGCTGTGTTTGTTCGACCGACAGCCGCGATGGAAGAGGCCTTTGAAACGCAACTTGCGATCACGCAAAAGCGCAGGGCCGGATTTGCCGCACTGAAGCGCGAGGCCCCGATTTCAAAGGATGGAGTGCGCATCGCGCTGATGATCAACGCTGGGCTGCGCGATGATGTCGGGGCCCTGGATGCAACGGGAGCAGACGGGATCGGACTGTTCAGGACCGAATTCCAGTTCCTCGTATCTGCGACCATGCCGCAACGAGAACGACAGTTTCGCCTCTATCGTGATGTCATCGAGGCTGCAGGAGACAAACCCGTCGTCTTCAGGACAGTCGACATTGGCGGAGACAAGGCCCTGCCCTACCTCCGCCAGGATGATGACGACGAGGAAAACCCCGCCATGGGCTGGCGAGCCATCCGTGTGGCTCTCGAACGGGACGGCCTCATGAAGGCACAGGCACGCGCGTTGATTGAGGCCGCGGCGGGCGCGACACTCAATGTCATGTTTCCAATGGTTTCGGAGCCGTGGGAATTTGACCAGGCCCGCGCGATCTTCGAAAACCAGCGTGAATTCCTCGTTTCCCGGGGAAAGCGGGTCCCGCGAGAGATCCGCTATGGCGCTATGCTCGAGGTTCCTGCGCTTGCAGAATGTCTTGATTTGCTATTGCCGAAGCTTGAATTCATTTCGATTGGAACGAACGACCTGACGCAATTCCTGTTTGCTGCGGATCGGGCTCACCCGAAACTGGCCGAACGTTTCGACTGGCTTTCGCCTGCAATCCTCAGATTTCTCAGCAGGGTCGTCAAGCAATGCAATGCAGCCGATGTCCCGGTCACAGTGTGCGGCGAAATGGGCGGTCGTGCACTGGAAGCCATCGCACTGCTTGGATTGGGAATTGACAGGCTGTCGATAACACCTGTGTCCGTTGGACCGATCAAGGCAATGATCCGTTCCCTCAATCTTGCCGATGCACGATCATTGATGGAGGGATATCTCCGGAATCCGCCGGCGAGCATAAGGCAATCGCTTGGCGAATGGGCAATCCAGAACAAGGTTGAAATCTGATTCTGGCTGAGAACTGCTGCTCACCCTTCTTGCACGAGGAGCATGCATCCAAAGCGCGTTGTTCCATCCCCATGGCGGGACCCGCGAGGCGAAAAAAGACAGTCTCCGGCGCCCAGGCGACCACCATCAATAGTCAAGTCTCCAGACAGGACCGCGATATATTCGTCCTGCAGGTGTTCATGGGCGGGAATGACAGAAATCGGGGCGCAACGGACAAGACTCGGGCCCGCTGACCACAGCTGCTTGACCTCCACGCCGGGAAACAGGTCGAACCATTCGCCCGGAACTGCCACGTTTCCGACCTCACCATGTTGATAGGCGTTGCGTGTACCTCCAACTGCATCAAGGATCCTGGCTTTCAGGCTGGGCGGCGGCGCGATGTATCCAGCGGCTCCAGCCAGTGGGGCGAACATCGCCTCTGCATCATCCAGCCTGCGATCCAGGCGCGAGTCATTGTGCCGCGCGCGCAGAACTGCCGCTCGCTCCTCTGGCGAGAGCAGGCCAACCGCAAAGGCTTCGGGCAAGAATGATCCGGTCATCGCAACATTCGCTCCTTCAAGGTCAGCATCCCACGCCGCACCCAGCTTTTCGCCGTGCCAAGCGGGACCGACAGGTGTTCGGCCAACTCGGAATGGGTCAAACCATAGGTGTACGTCAGGACAATTGCATTGCGCTGATCCTCCGGGAGCTGCTTGAGGCACTGGCCAAGATGCGAGTCCGGTGGATCGACGGGCGCAACAGGAATATCAAGATCATCGAACGGCTCCGTCGGGCGATCCGCACGAATCATGTTCAGCGCAACATTGCGCACGATCACGCTCATCCAGCCAATTGGGCTGCCACGCGCCGGGTCATACAGGCGCGCCTTGCGCCAGATATTCACATAGGCTTCCTGCGTCGCATCCTGTGCGACGGCGTCATCGCGCAGAATGCGAAACGCGATCGCAAAGAGCCTGCCGGACGTGATGTCGTACAACCTGGAAAATGCGTCCATGCTGCCATCGGCAACCTGCGCAAGCAGCGTTTCCAGCGTGGCATGCGGCATCGATTCAATTTTTGGATCAGCCTTCACCAACTGCGTAACCCCTGTTGCTTACCTTGAACGCGAATGCAAACCTGACCGACCGGAAGCCAAAGAGCTGAGGGCGCGACAAATTGCCCTTCAGGAAGGAAGGGAATTGCCCCGGTTGGGGCGCCAATTGGGACTTGCCCCCGCACATTCTGGCGAGGCCACAATGATACAATTCACTCACCTCGGGCTGCGCTTGTCGGCGCTCTCAATCAAACTACGTCCAAAATGGAGTCTTGGATGCAGTGCGAAGCGATGCCCGCTTAAAAGATCGTTCGCATCGCGACGACATATGGCTAGTGTCACTCCTGAGGGAGTTTCAGGGACAGTGAATCGCCGAGCCGGGACAGTGATAGCCTTTGCGATGGCAGCCCTGGTGGGCGCATGCGAGCAACTGGACCCTCAATGGAAAGGCTGGGTTTATCCGGATCGAACGGACACGACCGTTGACTGGAAGCTTGGCAGCTTCGCTACACTCAAGGAATGCCGTGAAGCCGCCCAAAGCATGATTGACTGGCTCCCCGATCCGACGGCCGCCGACTATGAGTGCGGCTATAAATGCGCGCCATCGGAATTCATGAGCAGACTGGACGTGTGCGCCGAAACCCGTCGCTAGTCAGACAGGAATTGAGATCAGGACCGCGACTGGGCAGCGCCCGATGACATGCGATCCAGCATATGCGCAAAAAGGCTGACCACCCCATCCGAGCCGGACTGAAACTTGTGAAAATCTTCTGGATGGACGAAATGATCAGAGAACCAGGGGTATTGCGAGGAATCGAACGACGTCCGCAGCCAGTCTATTGCCTCACGAAGGACCTGACAGTCCTTGGCCTCAGCCCGATAGAAATAGTAAAGCGCGACGCGCATTTGCGGCAGCACCGGCAGAGGTACCAACGTCGACGTGATGGCGCGGGTATAGGATGGCAGCAAGGCAATTCCCGCGCCATTCGCCGCCGCATAGGCCTGAGTCAGCGACGAATTCGTCCGGATTGACGTCATCGACTGTGGCCTGTCCGAGCCAAGCAGAAGGTCTATCGCCGTATCATTGTAACCGGGCGCGGCCTGCTCAACAATGACATGCCCCCTCAAATCATCAATCGTACTCGGCACGCCGTTGGCCCTGAGATAGTCGGGCGAAGCAAACAACATCATGTGGATGGTCGCCACCTTCGCAACGATCAGGCTGGAATCTGCGGGCGGTCGATATGCTAGCCCCAGATCAACAAGGCAGCTGCGGTCACGTTTCAGGTCATAATCAAACTGCATGTTGATCGTTGTCGGCCGGATACGATTGGAAAGTTCGGCCACGCGCGGGGTCAGCCAACTGGTTCCCACACCTTCCGTGCAGCCAAAGGTCAACGTGCCGGGCTCAAGCAGCCCCTTCCCCCGAGCATCGATGCCGTCAATGGCGGTCCGCCCCAAAGCCGCAGCTGCATGGTATAACCGCTCGCCGACCTTGGTGAGCTTTGCGCCAGACAGGCCGCGATTGACGACTGCTTCGCCCGCAACCTGTTCAAGCTTGGCAAGATGCGCCCGCACAGTATTGACTGAGACACGCTGGCGCCGAGCGGCCTCTCTCAGGCTGCCAGCATCACCGACTTCAACAAGGAACCGCAAATCCGACCAATCAAGGTCGGCGACTGAAATCGCCTTCCTTTCAGCCGGGGTGTTCATCACCTGAACAGGCGGTTCAATTTTCTCTATCGCTTCCAAATCTACCCAGTCGATTAAGAAATTTCCTGTAGTCAGCGTCCGATCATATCGTTGCAAGGGGAGACACGCAATGCGTCATGACGTCATGAAAGACACGGACGTTCAGCTGAAGCTGGATGCGCCGTGCTTTTGGGATGGATTACTCAATGATCGTGCCCGCAAAGCGCTGGCCAAACTCGGCGAAAAGGCAACGCGCCTGGATCTGGCCAGCGAAGAGGAAGCGTTGAATTTTTTTGGCCAGGCCAGTGAGAGCCTGACGCTGGCAGGAGAAGCAGCGATCCGCCGGATGCTGCAGAAAAACCCTGATCTGGTCCACGTCATCCGTCGCGCGAATGGCGGCCCCGCGCTTGGCCTGTTTGCCTGCCTCCCACTCAATGAATTCGGTGCTGCTTCGATCGCAAACGGCCAGTTTGATGGCACGAATCCCGATCCAGCCTGGATCGTGCGCAAAGGCGAAACACCCGTCGCCATCTATGAATGGCTCTTTTACGGCCCTGGTCTGTATCTCAAGACCATGCCAGCCGTGGGCAGGCTCTACCGGTCCTTTACGGCGATCGATTGCCCGGTCTTTTCAAAGGGCACGACTGATTTTTCGGCACGGCTCCTTTTGAGCCTGGGCTTTATGGAAGCCAGGACGATCTATCCCAATGCTTCAGAAGGCTTCGTGGTTGTCCTGCCGCAATGCAGCGATGCCTGGTCCACGAAGCTCAACGGCAAACGCACCGAAATTCGTCAGGTCCGCAGCTTTGAAGAACTGGCACATGTCGTGTCGATCCGGTCGGCAACCTACCTTGCGGAGCAGTTTCCTCTCTATGCGGAGGAATTTGACGGGAATGATTTCTGCGCCACGCATCTGGTCGGCTATATCGATGGCGATCCCGCCGGGGCGATCCGCATGCGGTACTTTGGTGATTTCGCCAAGGTTGAGCGGCTCGCGGTCAAATTGGAATACCGCAAGAGCCGTCTGGCATTCCAGTTGGTCAAGGCTGCTGTTGCGCATGTTCGCCGCAAGGGATTCACGCGCGTCTATGGCCACGCCAGTGCAGAAATCGCCCCATTCTGGAAGCTCATGGGCGCGTCTGAAATGGAAAATCGAAAACCCTTTCGGTTCGCCAACATTGAATATCACGAGATGGGAGCAGAACTTGAGCCTGATCCCCTCGCAATTCGCTATGGCGCCGCACCGATGGTCACCATCCGTCCGGAAGGCCTTTGGGATGAGCCAGGCGCGCTTGACTGGTCAAACATCGTGTCTGACCCGATGCGCGCCGAATTGATGATCTCGGGCGGGCGGAGTGGCACATCATGAAGATGAGCGACCTCAAGTCAGACCTTTTCGACGGAAAGGCAATTGCCCGGACGCTGCTACGGGAGTCGAGCGCCCGATCCAAATATTTTGATCAGGACCTGATCGGAGATCCTGTCTGGGATCTGCTTCTCAAGCTCTATGATGCGGAAGAGTCAAAACACGTTTGTGCAACCATGGATCTTTTCTCAGGTTCACGGATGTCGCACGCCACACTGACGCGCTGGCTCAAGGTTTTGGAACGCCGCGGCATGATCACGACTGTTGCAGACCCAAAGTCAATTGAAGTTGGCCTCGTGAAGCTGACGCGCCCTGCGCACCGCTCAATGGAAGCATATTTGATGGACGTTTCCCAGCGCGATCCAGAGCGCTTCTGATCGCTTCTCGCGACTGTGGCGCGCATGGCGACAATCCATGCGCGCCACTTTTTTTAGTAAGGAAGCTCTGTTTCACCCATCAGGAACTGGTCAACCGCACGGGCGCACTGCCGGCCTTCGCGGATCGCCCAGACGACCAGACTCTGGCCTCTCCGCATATCGCCACAGGCAAAGATGCCGTTGACGCTGGTGGCGTAATCTTTCGTGTTCGCCGCAACATTGCCCCGCGCATCGAGCGCGACTTCCGTCTGCTCGACAAGACCTTGCTTGCGCGGCCCTACGAAGCCCATGGCGAGGAAAATCAGGTCGGCCTTGAGCGTGAATTCGCTCCCCGGAATTTCGCGCATCTGCCCGTCGACCCAATCGACACGCACGCACTCCAATCCCTCCACGGCACCATTTGATCCCAAAACACGCTTGGTAAGGATAGACCAATCGCGTTCGCAGCCTTCTTCGTGGCTGCTCGATGTCCGCAACTTCATTGGCCAGTCGGGCCATGTCATTGCCTTATTCGGCTTGACGGGCGGCTTGGGCATGATTTCAATCTGAGTGACCGAGGCGGCACCCTGGCGGTTTGACGTTCCGACGCAGTCTGAACCCGTATCTCCCCCGCCGATGACAATAACGTGTTTGCCTGTTGCGGAAATGGTACCGCGAGGTGCAGCGCGCACTTCGTCGTCGCCCGCGTTCCGCTTGTTCTGCTGCGTGAGAAATTCCATAGCAAGCCTAACCCCGGGAAGCTCGTAGCCCGGTATTTCAAGCTTTCGCGGCATTTCCGCCCCACCGGCCATGACGATCGCATCAAAGTTTGCACGAAGGGACTCAACCGAAACGGACACACCTACTTCTGTACTCGTCCGCAATTCCACGCCTTCGGCTTCCATCTGGACAAGCCGCCGATTGATCAGGTGCTTTTCCATCTTGAAATCAGGGATGCCGTAACGAAGCAGGCCGCCCATCCGATCGTTCTTCTCGAACAATGTCACGCTGTGGCCGGCGCGCGCCAGTTGCTGGGCACATGCCATGCCAGCCGGACCCGAACCAACGACGGCAATCGACTTGCCAGTCCGCCGCTGCGGTATCTGTGGTGTGATCCAGCCTTCCTGCCACCCGCGATCGACAATCGCACACTCGATCGACTTGATCGTCACTGGAGCATCGTCAATGTTCAGCGTGCAGCTTTCCTCACACGGCGCGGGGCATATCCGACCTGTGAATTCCGGAAAGTTGTTGGTCGAATGCAGCAGCTCCAGAGCATTCTTCCAATCGCCTTCATAGACAAGGTTGTTCCAGTCCGGGATTGTGTTGTTCACAGGGCATCCGTTGTGACAGTATGGAATGCCGCAATTCATGCACCGTGATGCCTGATCCCGTAGCGCAGGATCGGGCATGGGGAGCGTAAATTCCCGGTAGTGCCCCAGCCGCTCGGCAGGCTTGGCGTAAGCGCGATCCTTGCGCTCGATCTCAAGAAAACCGGTAACTTTGCCCACAATTCACTCCAGAAAATCGTTTATTCCGCTGCCACGGTCGCAGCCGCAAGCCGTTCGGCTTCGAGTTGCTTCAGCGCACGCGCATAGTCTCGCGGCATGATCTTGACGAAACGCTTGAGCGAAACGTCCCATTCATCAAGGATCGCGCGCGCACGCTTGCTCCCCGTATAAAGATGGTGCCGCTCGAGCATGATGCGCAGGCGCTCGGCGCTATGGCGCAACATGTCTCCCATGCCGGTGTCATGCACGTCGATCGACCGCTGGCTTGGACGCCCAGCGCCGTCGTCGCCTTCTGCGTCTGGCACAATCGCCTCGACATCAACCATGGCCATGTTGCATCGTTCGCGGAACAGGCCATCCTCGTCATACACATAGGCAACTCCGCCGGACATGCCGGCCGCAAAGTTCCGCCCTGTCTTGCCCAGAACAACCACGACGCCGCCCGTCATATACTCGCACCCATGATCGCCGGTCCCTTCAACAACGGCGACGGCACCGGAATTGCGCACAGCAAACCGTTCCCCGGCAACACCATTGAAATAGGCCTCGCCGGCAATGGCGCCATAGAGAACCGTGTTTCCAACGATGATATTTTCCGTCGGAAGACGCTTCACGTGCGTCGGTTGCTTGACAATGACACGACCGCCAGAAAGTCCCTTGCCCACATAGTCATTGGCATCGCCCGTCAGTTCAAGCGTGATACCATGGGCCAGAAATGCTCCAAAGCTTTGCCCGGCAACCCCTGTGAATGCGACCTGGATTGTATTGTCGGGCAGGCCTTCGTGGCCATAACGCCGCGCGACTTCGCCAGAGAGCATTGCCCCTACCGTCCGGTTTACGTTCTTTACCTCACGTTCGATCCGAACCGCTTCCGCGCGGTCCAGGGCCACAGCAGACGCAACAATGAGATCGCGATCAAGTGCGGTATCAAGGCCATGATTCTGGGATTCAATCTGATGCCGCGCTGCATTTTCGGGCAAGTCCACCTCGTGGAGGATGCGCGTCAGATCCACACCCGCGGCCTTCCAATGATCAACGGCGCGCCGCATGTCGAGGCGATCGACCCTGCCAATCATTTCATCGACCGTACGGAAGCCCATCTCTGCCATGATCTGGCGGAGCTCCTCCGCCACAAAGAAGAAATAGTTGATCACATGCTCTGGCTGCCCCGTAAAGCGCTTCCGCAAGACAGGGTCCTGCGTCGCGACACCGACCGGGCAGGTGTTCAGGTGGCATTTGCGCATCATGATGCAGCCAGCCGCAATGAGCGGGGCCGTCGCAAAGCCAAACTCGTCCGCTCCAAGGAGGGCTCCGATGGCAACATCCCGTCCAGTCCGCAGTCCGCCGTCCACCTGGACAGCAATCCGGGAGCGAAGGCCGTTCAGCAGCAGTGTCTGCTGCGTTTCCGCAAGCCCGATTTCCCAAGGAGATCCGGCATGTGTGAGTGACGTCAATGGAGATGCACCAGTGCCGCCTTCATAGCCGGAAATCGTCACATGATCGGCGCGCGCCTTGGCAACGCCGGCTGCAACCGTCCCTACCCCGACCTCGGAGACAAGCTTCACTGAAATCCGAGCCCCGGTGTTCACATTCTTCAAATCGTGAATCAGCTGCGCGAGATCCTCAATCGAATAAATGTCATGATGGGGCGGCGGCGAAATCAGCCCGACCCCTGGGGTCGAATGGCGCACACGAGCGATATTCTTGTCCACCTTGTCGCCGGGCAATTGCCCGCCTTCGCCAGGCTTGGCGCCCTGTGCCATCTTGATCTGGATATCGTCCGCATTGACCAGATACTCGGTGGTGACGCCAAAGCGCCCGCTCGCGACCTGCTTGATCGCTGAGCGCATGGAGTCGCCGTTGGGCATAACCTTGAAACGATCCGCCTCTTCACCCCCTTCGCCCGTGTTTGACCTGGCGCCAATCCGGTTCATGGCAATCGCAAGCGTCGTATGCGCTTCGCGGCTGATTGAACCGAAACTCATCGCGCCAGTGGCAAACCGCTTCACGATTTCACTCGCTGGCTCAACTTCATTGATATCAAGAGGGACATCAGCCTTTTTCAGAGTCATCAGGCCACGAATGGTCAACAGACGTTCACTCTGATCGTTGATCGATTTCGCGAACTCGGCATAGTTTTTCGGATCATTACCGCGAACTGCATGTTGGAGATTGGCAATATTGCCTGGAGTCCAGGCATGGTCTTCGCCCCTCACCCGATACCCATAGATCCCGCCAGCATCGAGCATGTTCCGATAGATCGGATTATCACCATAGGCCGCAGCATGGCGGCGCACGGTCTCTTCAGCAATCTCCCGAAGCCCAACCCCTTCAATAGTCGTGGCCGTTCCAGTGAAATATTTTTCCACGAATGACGTAGAGAGGCCAATGGCATCAAAAATCTGTGCGCCACAATAAGACTGGTAGGTCGAAATGCCCATCTTGGACATGACCTTCAGGATGCCCTTGCAAACGCCTTTGATGTAATTTTTCTGCACTTGTTCGGCCGAAAGGGGCAATCCACGGCGAACGCGAATATCCTCAAGCGTCTCGAACGCGACATAGGGATTCACCGCCTCTGCGCCATAGCCAGCGAGAACGCAGAAGTGGTGCACTTCGCGTGCTTCGCCGGTTTCGACAACCAGGCCTGTTTGCATGCGCAGGCCCTGGCGAACCAAGTGATGGTGCACAGCGGCCGTCGCCAGCAGCGCGGGCATAGCGATCCGGTCTGCACCTTGCGAACGATCGGACAGGATGAGAATGTTCCTGTCTGCCAGCACGGCCTCGGTCGCTGCCCAGCACATTTCCTTCAGAGCCATCTCGAGCCCTGCTGCACCGCTTGAGGCATCCCAGGTCATGTCGATCGTTTCTGTCCTGAACGCGCCATCGAGCGTTTCCTCGACAAGACGAATCTTCTCGACATCGGCATTGGTCAGGATCGGCTGATCAACTTCCAGCCTCTTGTGCGTGCCGGCTTCGTGGCCAAGCAGATTCGGCCGGGGGCCGATCATGGAGACAAGCGACATGACCAATTCTTCCCGAATGGGATCAATCGGAGGATTCGTCACCTGCGCAAAATTCTGCTTGAAATAATCGTACAACAGCCGCGATCGAGCAGAGAGAACGGCAATCGGCGTGTCCGTGCCCATTGACCCAATGGGGTCATCACCGCTTGTGGCCATTGGCTCTAGAAACTTGGAGATATCCTCCTGTGTGTAGCCGAACGCCTGCTGGCGATCGAGGAGCACAGAGGGATCATTCGCCAGTGCTTCAGTGGCGACCTCCACTTCTCGAAGGTCCTTCAGCTTGTACTGCGCGGATTCAAGCCACTTGGCGTAGG
>CAYSCC010000022.1:0-11310 GCA_964429375.1 uncultured Chakrabartia sp. | reverse complement strand
ATATCATGGCTGGCGAATTCTTCGTGCTGTTGGGCCCGTCCGGTTGCGGCAAAACGACGTTGCTGAGAATGATCGCGGGATTTGAATTGCCGACCGAAGGGCAGATCCTGATCGATGGACAGGACATGGCTGGGATTCCGCCGAACAAGCGTCCAGTCAACATGGTCTTCCAGAGTTATGCTGTTTTCCCGCATATGAGCGTTGCAGACAATGTCGGCTATGGCCTGCGGATCGCAGGCGTTGGAAAGAGCGAACGCGACCAGCGCGTTGCAGAGGCACTGGAGCTGGTGAAGCTGGGTGGCTTTGGAGAGCGCATGCCGGACCAGATGTCCGGCGGCCAGCGGCAGCGTGTGGCGCTTGCCCGAAGCCTCGTGATGCGCCCGAAGGTCCTGCTGCTGGATGAACCCTTGTCCGCGCTTGATGCAAAGCTGCGGGCGCAAATGCAGTTCGAACTGTCCGACCTTCAGGATCAGGTGGGAATCACGTTTGTCACGGTGACGCATGATCAGGATGAAGCCCTGTCGATGGCTGGCCGCATTGCGGTCATCAACAAGGGCGAAGTCGCCCAGTTGGCATCGCCTTCAGACCTGTATGAATATCCGGCCAACCGCTTCGTGGCGGACTTTGTTGGCTCGGTGAATCTTTTTGAGGGAAAACTGACGCTGGACGAGCCTGATCGTGCTGCTGTCGACTGCCCAGGCGTGGGCAAGATCTATCTCAATCACGGTGTCACTGGCCCGCATGGGGCTGATGTCTGGGTGGCCATTCGACCGGAAAAAATCTACCTCCACGTGCCAGGCGAGGGCAAGGCAGTGCGCGCTGCTGGCCAGGACGCCCCTGAAGGCCACAACTTCGCGCGGGGGCAAATCAAGGGAATGAGCTATCTGGGAGACATTACGCTCTTCGAGATCAAGCTCGATTCCGGGGAAATGATCCGCGTTTCGCGCCCAAATCTGTCACGCCACGATCAGGAGGATTTTACGTGGGGTGACAGGGTCAGCATGCATTGGCGTGCTGACAGTCCTGTGGTACTACAGTCGTGAAATGAAGAGCGCATACTGCGAGACGACGCCCCCATTTGGCGGGCGCACCAACCGGTTTCTGGCCAGGATTGGTTTTTCTCCCTGAGCATTGCTGGATGCGCCGGTTCCGGTACCGCATCGCCTGAAAGCTGCTTCATTGAGGATTACAACCATGCCACGCAATTACGACATTGCCGAACTTCGCCGCCTTGACATCGCCCATCACCTGCCTGCCCAGGCGGACTGGCAGGAAATTGAAAATCTTGGCGGAAGCCGGATCATCACACACGCAGAGGGCTGCTATATTCATGATGGCGACGGCAATCGCATCCTAGACGGCATGGCCGGATTGTGGTGCGTCAATGTCGGTTATGGCCGGGATGAACTCGCCGAGGTTGCGCGCGAGCAGATGCTTGAGCTTCCCTACTACAACAGTTTTTTCAAGACGGCGAACCCGCCGACGGTGCTGCTCGCCCACAAGATTGCAGGGCTGACCGGCAATCGCCTGCCCCATGTGTTTTTCAACAGCTCGGGATCCGAAGCCAACGACACGATATTCAGGCTCGTCCGCCAATATTGGAAGCTCAAGGGCGAACCAAAGCGCAAGGTCTTCATTTCCCGGTGGAACGCCTATCACGGCTCGACGGTGGCCGGTGTGTCTCTGGGAGGCATGAAGGCCATGCACCCGATTGGCGATCTGCCAATTCCTGGCGTCGAACATGTGCGGCAACCCTATCAGTTCAATGAAGGCCGCGACATGTCTGCGGAGGCATTCGGAACAGCCTGTGCCGAGGCGATAGAGGCGAAAATCCTCGAAGTAGGCCCCGACAATGTTGCGGCCTTTATCGGAGAGCCGGTCCAGGGGGCAGGGGGTGTCATCATACCACCGGCGAACTATTGGCCGCAGGTCGAAGCGATCTGCCGCAAATATGGCATTCTGCTAATTTGCGACGAAGTCATTTGCGGTTTTGGCCGTACGGGCAACATGTGGGGCCATGAGACGATGGGCGTGACACCGGACATTATCGCAATGGCCAAGGGTCTTTCGAGCGGTTATCTTCCCATTTCAGCCGTCGCTGTCTCCGAAGCCATTGTGAAGGTCATGAAGACGGGTGGCGATTTTGTTCATGGATACACCTATTCCGGCCATCCCGTTGCTGCCGCCGTGGCCATCCGGAACCTCGAGATCATGGAGCGTGAAGGGCTTGTCGAAAAGGTACGCCATCAGACAGGCCCGCATCTTGCGGCGGCCCTGGCGACGCTTGCAGATCATGACCTTGTAGGGGAAGCGCGCTCGATCGGGCTGCTTGGTGCGGTTGAGATTGTTGCAGACAAGGCAACAGGAGCACGGTTTGGCGGGAAGGAAGGCACTGCTGGTCCAATGGTTCGCGACATATGCATCAGGAACGGGTTGATGGTCCGCGGCATTCGCGACAGTATTGTCATGTGCCCTCCTCTCGTCATCAGCCCGGAACAGATTGACGAGATGGTTGCGATCATCCGCCGGTCTCTTGATGAGGCAATGCCCGCCTTGAAGGCGATTGGCTGACCGCGCAAACCGCGCAAATTCAAGCGAGGCTGTGGACGTTGGATCGGGCAGTGATCGTCACGCCGATCTTGGCGCGAAATTGGCCGTCAGGTCAAAGCGATCTCCCAGGAACAGTTGCGAAACCGACGTGATCGGGACACCCTCTCGCCAGGTCCAGCGTTCGACCTTCAGGCAAGGTGTCCCGGTTGCGACATGCAACCGGCGCGCGACGACGGGGCTTGCACCTATAGCGCTGATACGATGGCGGGCCTCGCTCCAGGGAACATGGTCAAGTAGCCAGGTGCTGGGCGGAACACGGGCAAAATCGGCATCTGCCGCCTGAGGGACTGCATCGAGGCTGATCGCCCTTTCCTCAAAGGCGAAAGGCCCAGAACTGCCGTGATGAATTCCAACAAGATGGCGCAGCTTCGTGCCGGTTGCGAAATCTGGCCGAGTGGCATCGCTTGTCATGACCCGAGTGGTGACCAGCGCGAAGCGATACGACCCCGTGCGCTCAGCAATGGCTGCTCCAATGTCTGGAATGTCGAGCGCTGCAACATGAACCTGGGGGTGCGCGACGAATGAGCCAGCCTTGCGTCGGCGTTCTATAAGTCCTGCGCGAGCCAGAGCGGTCAACGCTTTCCCGACAGTTGCCCTTGCGCAGCCATATTGCCGGACAAGTTCATGTTCAAAAGGAATGCGAAAGCCCGGCGTCCATTCCCCGGATGCAATGCGGGTTTCAATGTCTCGCCGGATCCGGTCCGCAATCGTCATGCTTCAAGAATTCGCTGGAGGGTTTTGCGGTACCGTTGCCTGACGGCGTCTCGTTCGACGTGCCGGCCGTGCGCGACGAGCTTTCGGCCTGCGCGCCACACGGCATCAATACAGCCCGTCCCGCCGGCGAAAATCCAAGAATCAAGGATCAAATCTCCCTCGCGGCCGCAGAGAGCCGGGTGGTCGGCATCGAGCGTGACAATGTCTGCAACGTTGCCCACGGCCAACCCAGCGGCCATGCCCAGTGCCTGCGCGCCGCCGGCCTGGACCTCATCAACCAGCCGTCGACCGACTGATGGCTGGGCGGCAGAGGCCAGCAAATTGCGCGCACGTCGGGACAGTCGCTGTCCATATTCCAGCATGCGAATTTCCTGCGGCAGGTCGAAGAGGATATTGGAGTCTGTTCCGGTCGCGATCCGGCCGCTGGCAGAGAGGTATCGCCCAGCGGGGAAGAGTCCGTCTCCCAGATTGGCTTCGGTGATCGGGCACAGACCGGCAACGGCGCCGCTGCTAGCCAGCATTTGAGCCTCTTCGTCGGTCATATGCGTGGCATGGATCAGGCACCAATGCTCGTTGACATCGGCGTTCGCCAACAGCCATTCAATGGGCCTGGCACCTGAAAAAGCCAGGCTCGCTTCAACTTCCTTGGTCTGCTCGGCGGCATGAATGTGGACCGGGACTCCAGATCGCAGTTCGAGGAGTGTTGCAAGCTCTCCACCCGTGACGGCGCGCAGGCTGTGTGGAGCGATCCCGATGTTGCTGTCCCGCGTCAGCATGGCTTCAATCCTGCTGTACAGCTGCGCATAGCTGTCGAGGGTGTTGAGGAAGCGTCTCTGGCCTTGGCGGGGGGCAGCGCCGCCAAAATCGGAATGGGCGTAGAACACGGGAAGCATGGTTATCCCGATGCCGCTTGAGTCTGCTGCGGCAAAGATGCGCTCGGCCATTTCAGCCGGGTTATCGTAGCGATGGCCGTTTGCATCGTTGTGCAGATAGTGAAACTCCCCGACACGCGTGTATCCGGTCTCGAGCATCTCGACGTAGGCCATGGCGGCAATGGCCTCGACATCGTCTGGATCAAGGTGGTCCAGGAAGCGGTACATCACGTCCCGCCAACTCCAGAAATCATCGTCTCCAGGTCCGCGATGCTCAGCCAAACCTGCCATGCCTCGCTGGAAGGCATGACAATGCACATTGCAAAATCCCGGAAGGCCAATTTCGTAGCCTTCATCTTCCGGTTGCCGATCGGTGTCGGACTGCACTGAAGCGATGCGGCCTGCCGAGACTTCAATCCGAACATGGTTGGCCCAGCCCGTTGGCAGCAGTGCCGTCCTTAACCAGAGCGTTGTCATATCCGGTGTCCTCGTTCGAATTAATATGTCTAGACATAATAATTCAGCCATGCAAGTGTGTGTGCCAATGACTGCCGAGTCTCCCCTTGCGTGCGATCGCCTTTGGCAGAACGCGAACATGGTCACCCAGGCTTCGGCCGGGAAGGTAAAGGATGCGATCATTGCGTGCAGCGGGGGCCAGATTGTCTACGCCGGTCCCCGAGCAGAGGCGCCAGCCTTTGATGCTGCGGACAGCGTCGATTGCGGGGGGCGCTGGATTACACCGGGGCTGATTGATTGCCACACGCACCTTGTTCATGCCGGTCATCGCGCGCGCGAATTCGAGCTCCGGCTGGCGGGTGCAAGCTATGAAGACATCGCACGTGCTGGCGGCGGCATCCGCTCGACTATGGCTGCGACGCGCGAGGCGAGCGAGGATATTCTGGTGTCTCTGGCACTCGGCAGGATGGATGCGCTGCTTGCAGACGGCGTGACGACGGTCGAAGTCAAATCTGGCTACGGCCTGTCTCTGGAGAGCGAGATCAAGATGCTGCAGGCCGCCCGGAGGCTGGCAAGGGAGCGGGGCGTGACCATTGTGACCAGCTTCCTCGGCGCTCATGCCATACCACCGGAATTTGACGGACGATCCGATGACTATGTCGATCACGTCTGTTCCAGCATGATCCCGGCCATTGCGGCCCTCGGGCTTGCCGATGCAGTCGACGGATTCTGTGAATCCATTGCGTTTTCTCCGGCTCAGATTGATCGCATTTTCGAGACAGCCAAAGCACATGGTTTGCCGGTGAAGCTTCACGCTGAGCAATTGTCCAACAGCCATGGCGCTGCACTTGCCGCGCGCCACGGGGCATTGTCCGCTGACCATCTCGAGCATGCAGACTGGTCCTCCGTCTGCGCAATGGGGTCGGCGGGCACCGTCGCGGTCCTGCTTCCCGGGGCGTATTACTTCACACGGGAAACGCGGATGCCGCCCGTTGATCTGCTCCGACGCGCTGGCGTGCCTATGGCCGTTGCGACGGATTGCAATCCTGGAACTTCACCACTCACATCCCTGCTGCTGGCTATGAACATGGCAGCCACGCTCTTCAGGCTCACCGTTGAAGAGTGTCTGGCAGGGGTAACCGCCAACGCCGCGCGAGCTCTCGGGCTGGCGGACGAGACGGGTTCCATCGAGACGGGAAAGCGCTGCGACCTTGCAATCTGGAATATCGACGATCCGGCGGAATTGGTCTGCAATATGGGGAAGTCTCCGCTTCATGCCCGTGTGTGGAGGGGGCAATGAAGCTCCTTGCGAATCCGGGGCACGTGCCGTTGCAGGATTGGCGTGCAATCTATCGCGGTGCGCACCCGGAGCTTGATCCGGCATGCCGGGCTGGCATTGCCGCAAGCGCTGCGTCTGTTTCCCGCATCATCGCAAAGGACGAACCCGTCTATGGCATCAATACAGGGTTTGGAAGGCTGGCGACGGTCCGCATCGATGACGTGGACCTGGAAGCCCTCCAGCGCAATATTGTCCTGAGCCATGCGGCAGGGGTGGGCGATGCCATGCCGATCCCCGTTGCCCGACTGATGATGTCCCTCAAATTGACCAGTCTTGCGCAGGGTGCCTCGGGCGTCCGGCCTGGTACTGTGGCGCTGCTGGAAGCAATGCTCGAAAAAGGGCTCACACCACTTATTCCTGCGCAAGGCTCGGTGGGGGCCTCTGGCGATCTGGCGCCACTGGCGCATCTGGCTGCAGCCATGATCGGAACCGGGACCATTTCCGTGGGTGGGCAGCACGTGGAAGCATCGGCGGCGCTGCAGAAGGCCGGCCTTTCACCCTTGACGCTCGGCCCGAAGGAAGGCCTTGCCCTGCTGAATGGAACCCAATTCTCGTGCGCCTATGCACTTGCCGGGCTTTTCGAGGCTGAGCGACTGTTTCAATCCGCCCTGGTGACGGGAGCGCTTTCGACGGAAGCGGCGCGGGGCTCGGATACGCCATTTGATCCCCGGATCCACATCCTTCGCCGCCATGCCGGGCAGATCGAGACAGCTGCTGCCCTCCGCGCCCTGATGGCAGGATCGGAAATCAGGGCCTCTCACCGGGTCGGTGACGAACGTGTGCAGGATCCATATTGCCTTCGCTGCCAGCCACAGGTGATGGGGGCCGTTCTGGATCTGCTCCGACAGGCGGCGGCGACGCTCGAAAATGAGGCCAATGCCGTTTCAGACAATCCCCTGATCTTTTCGGACCATGACGAAGCACTTTCGGGCGGCAATTTTCATGCGGAGCCGGTGGCGTTCGCAGCAGACATGATCGCATTGGCATTGTGCGAAATCGGGTCCATTGCGGAACGCAGGATTGCGATGCTCGTGGACCCGGCCCTTTCGGGGTTGCCGGCATTCCTGACTGCGCACCCCGGCCTGAATTCCGGTTTCATGATACCGCAAGTGACTGCGGCAGCTCTTGTGTCTGAAAACAAGCAGCGCGCCTATCCGGCAAGTGTCGATTCCATTCCGACGTCAGCCAACCAGGAAGACCATGTATCGATGGCCGCCCATGGGGCACGCAGGCTATCCGCCATGGCAGAGAATTTGTGCAATATTGTGGGAATCGAATATCTTGCGGCAGTTCAGGGGTGCGACTTTCATGCGCCGCTGCAGTCCAGTCCCGCACTGGAAGGCGCACGCGCTCTTTTGAGGGCGCAGGTACCCGCATTGGGTGTGGACCGCTACTTTCATCCGGATATGGTTGCGGCGACCAACCTTGTCAGGGAAGGGGCACTGGCCGATTGCGCCATGCTGCCGAAACTCGCATGACGGATTGGCTCTCTGTGCGACGGGGGGAAGCTCCGCTGATCATCAGCATCCCCCATGCCGGTACGCATATTCCAGACGACATCGCAGCAATGCTCGTCTCTCTTCCGCTCGCGCTCCGTGATGCCGACTATCATGTTGATCTCCTCTATGGTTTTGCGGCGGACCTCGGAGCAACCGTCATCCAGACAGCCATGTCGCGCGCGGTAATTGACGTGAATCGGGATCCGTCGGGGCATTCGCTTTATCCGGGACAAGCCACCACCGGCCTGTGCCCCGAAACGGATTTTGACGGCACTCCGCTCTATGTGACGGGCAGGGAACCGCTCGCAGCCGAGTTCGCGCGAAGGCAGGCTCTCTATTTCGATCCCTATCATTCGGCGATCCGCAATGAGGTTGCCCGCCTGCGCGAATTGCATGGGGCTATCGTCCTGTTCGATGCACATTCAATCCGCGGCCGGGTTCCCAGGCTGTTTGACGGAGAATTGCCCCAGTTCAACATCGGCACGTTTGACGGACGGAGCTGTGCGCCGGAATTGGCGATGGCCGTGGCACGCTGCTGCGCCCATCCATCCACCGTCATCGACGGCAGGTTCAAGGGCGGATGGATCACCCGGCACTATGGGGATCCCGCCAATGGCCTTCATGCCATTCAGATGGAGCTTGCGATGCGGGGATATGTTGATGAGGCCGGCCCATGGCCCCCTGTCTGGGATCCGGAGCGCGCACACCAGCTACAGCCAGTCTTGCGCGATGTCGTGGGAGCCTGTCTCGATTTTGCAAAGGACCGACCATGACACGTATCGAGAATGACCGCGTCATTCGCAGCCCGCGCGGCTCCAAACTCAGCGCGAAGAGCTGGCTGACCGAAGCACCTCTGAGAATGCTGATGAACAATCTTGATCCCGATGTGGCGGAAAACCCGCACGGGCTGGTCGTCTACGGTGGCATTGGTCGCGCTGCGCGCAACTGGGACTGTTTCGACCGGATCGTTGAGACGCTGCAGAGGCTGGAAAGTGATCAGACTCTGCTTGTCCAGTCGGGTAAGCCTGTGGGCGTCTTCAGGACGCACAAGGATGCCCCTCGGGTATTGATCGCCAATTCCAATCTTGTCCCTCATTGGGCGACTTGGGATCATTTCAACGAGCTCGATCGCAAGGGCCTGATGATGTACGGGCAGATGACGGCTGGATCCTGGATTTACATTGGTTCACAAGGGATTGTTCAGGGAACCTATGAAACCTTTGTAGAGATGGGACGTCAGCACTACGGCGGCGATCTGTCCGGCCGGTGGATCCTGACTGCGGGTCTGGGTGGAATGGGCGGTGCACAGCCGCTTGCGGCAACGATGGCAGGGGCCTCCTGTCTCGCCGTGGAATGCCAGCCCTCCCGTATCGAAATGCGGCTGCGGACTGGCTATATCGATCGCCAGACAGATAGCCTGGATGAAGCGATCGAGATTGTCACAACATCAAGGTCGCCAGTGTCGGTTGGCCTTCTGGGAAATGCAGCGGAGGTGCTGCCTGAACTCGTACGCCGCGGCATTCGTCCTGACGCTGTGACGGACCAGACGTCAGCCCATGATCCGGTCAACGGCTATCTCCCGAAGGGCTGGACGCTGGATCAATGGAGAACGGCGCGCGAGGCCGATCCGACCGCAGTCGAGCGCGCTGCCCGTGCATCAATGGCGATCCATGTTCGCGCCATGCTCGACTTCCATGCCATGGGTGTACCCACCTTTGATTATGGGAATAACATCCGGCAAGTTGCGTTGGACGAAGGAGTCGCGGACGCATTCGCATTTCCCGGCTTTGTTCCGGCCTATATCAGGCCACTATTTTGCCGCGGTATCGGGCCATTTCGCTGGGCCGCCCTGTCTGGGGATGCCGAAGATATTCATCGCACCGATGCCAGGGTGAAGGAACTTCTTCCCAATGACACCCATCTTCATCACTGGCTCGACATGGCGCGCGATCGTATCCAGTTTCAGGGCTTGCCTGCGCGGATATGCTGGGTCGGGCTTGGTGACCGTCACAGGCTTGGCCTTGCATTCAACGAAATGGTGCGCAACGGCGAATTGAAGGCGCCCGTCGTCCTCGGCCGGGACCATCTGGATTCTGGCTCAGTTGCGAGCCCCAATCGCGAGACAGAGGCAATGCAGGATGGATCCGATGCTGTGTCGGACTGGCCCTTGCTCAATGCGCTTCTCAATACCGCTTCCGGCGCGACATGGGTATCGCTCCATCATGGGGGCGGCGTTGGCATGGGCTTTTCGCAACATGCAGGGATGGTCATCGTGGCCGATGGAACCGAAGATGCAGATCGGCGCCTTGCCAATGTGCTCTGGAACGATCCCGCAACAGGAGTCATGCGTCACGCGGACGCTGGATATGATGGAGCCATCAGGTGCGCAGCAGAATTCGGCCTGGACTTGCCTGGGCTCTAGGAACGGGCGGCGCTTCCATCTGCTGTATCGACGGGCTGGGCCTTTTGATCTTCGAGCCAGGTATCAAAATCACGAAAATCGAGAGGTTTGAGAAAGGTTATTCCAATCCCCTTGGAATTGGACCACATGACTTTTGCGCGCCGGGGCTCAAGCCCAAGGATGGTGACCAGCACATCCTCTCCCGGATTCAGCGACGTTTCTCCGACAAGGCCTGCGCCGGACAGCGAAACGTCGCGCACTTTCAGGACCGATTTTTCCGTCTCTGCCGAAATGCTCGCATCGGTATCGCAGACATACCTGGGCGCGCGGGGCCGTTCCCGCCGCAATTTTGGCTGTTCCCTTGACAGGAAGCGGCTGACATCGATTTCCCGGTCAAACAGGATCCCGATGGTTTTTTCGCCGCACCATCGCACGGTCCCGGCCACCTTGAGGTCAGACCGAATTTCCAGCACCAAGGGATCGCCCGGAGTGAATGCCAGCCGTGTTTCGATTTTCGCACCGCTGTGGGAAAGATTGAGCACCCTTCCAAGGCTTTGGCGGTCACCTGCCGTGACCTTGGCAAGGAGAAACACGGACATGTGCCGTTTTGCTGTTCGGCGATCAGTAGCCGCGCTGGTGATTTTCGGCGGCTTACCCTCAAACATGCTTGCAATCTCCGTATTCAGGTCGTTTCCGAGCTCGGCCCTTGAACTGGGCGCAAGTCGAGTGTCCGCACGATACATCTAGGAACGACCAGAATGAGCGCAACTATAGTCCAAAAGGCTAATTTTTTTGTTATGCATGGGTTTGGCGAAGCACAGCAGCGGGATTGGCCGTGCCAATCATTCAAGAGCGTGTCGGAACAACACTCAAATGAGGGTTGCGGTGACGCCCCCGCCTGTCACCCAGCCGGACCGTATGCGCCTGCTAGTCCCCGTAAGTGGCTTCGCTCGCTTCAAGTCGCTGAATGGAGGCATCGAGCAAATCAATTGTCGATGCCAAAAGCGCTGCGGCCTCGAAAAGCTCGTGCTGATCGAGCTTTTCAAGCAATGTCATTGCATCGCGCCGGATTTCCAGAATGGGAGCATGATTGGACATCTGTCGTTCCTCAAGCATTTCCCTTGGAATCACACACCCCTTGCATGATTTTCTCCCCTAATCAGGAAAACCTAATGGCTCAGTATTGATTAACGGCGCATGAGCGAATTGTTGTAGTCTGGTCAGGCTGCGCAAGGAAAATTGTTGTCTTTGCCAAGTTGACGGCTTCGCTTTGTCCGAGCATGGATTTTCAATGCGGTTCTTTTCAGACAATGCGGCCTCGGTTCACCCGAAGGTCCTTGAAGCGATTGCGCGCGTCAATCATGTGGACACGGCCTATGACGGCGATGCCATCAGCCGCTCGCTGGATGCTGCCTTTTC